>NZ_JBHWUR010000061.1:0-45268 GCF_042737755.1 Streptomyces sp. NPDC059994 | reverse complement strand
GCCTCGGCCACGGGGGCCGGGGCGGGAGCGGCGGCGGGCTCGGCGGCCGGAGCGGCGGCCGGGGCCGGAGCGCCCGTGCCGTCGTCGATGATCGCCAGCTCGGCGCCGACCTCGACGGTCTCGTCCTCGGCCACCTTGATGGAGGCCAGGATGCCGGAGGCGGGGGCCGGGATCTCGGTGTCGACCTTGTCGGTCGAGACCTCGAGCAACGGCTCGTCGGCCTCGACGCGCTCGCCCTCGGCCTTCAGCCAGCGGGTGACGGTGCCCTCGGTGACGCTCTCGCCGAGCGCCGGAAGGGTTACGGAAACCGACATGGTTTCAGTTTCTCCTTACAGATTGCGGAAGTGGTCGTCGCGCCCGAGGGGCTCAGTCGTGCGAGTGCAGCGGCTTGCCGGCCAGCGCCAGGTGCGCCTCGCCGAGAGCCTCGTTCTGCGTCGGGTGCGCGTGGATGAGCTGCGCGACCTCGGCCGGCAGAGCCTCCCAGTTGTAGATCAGCTGGGCCTCGCCGACCTGCTCGCCCATACGGTCACCGACCATGTGGACGCCGACCACGGCACCGTCCTTGACCTGGACGAGCTTGATCTCGCCCGCGGTCTTGAGGATCTTGCTCTTGCCGTTGCCCGCGAGGTTGTACTTCAGAGCGACGACCTTGTCCGCACCGTAGATCTCCTTGGCCTTGGCCTCGGAGATGCCGACCGAGGCGACCTCGGGGTGGCAGTACGTCACGCGCGGCACACCGTCGTAGTCGATCGGGACGGTCTTGAGACCGGCCAGACGCTCCGCCACCAGGATGCCCTCGGCGAAGCCGACGTGCGCGAGCTGGAGGGTCGGGACGAGGTCGCCGACCGCGGAGACGGTGGGCACGTTGGTGCGCATGTACTCGTCGACGAGCACGTAGCCGCGGTCCATCGCGACGCCCTGCTCCTCGTAACCGAGGCCCTGCGAGACCGGGCCGCGGCCGATGGCGACGAGGAGGACCTCGGCCTCGAACTCCTTGCCGTCGGCCAGCGTGACCTTGACACCGTTCTGGGTGTACTCGGCCTTCTGGAAGAAGGTGCCCAGGTTGAACTTGATGCCGCGCTTGCGGAACGCGCGCTCAAGAAGCTTCGAGGAGTTCTCGTCCTCGGCCGGGACGAGGTGCTTGAGGCCCTCGATGACGGTGACGTCGGTGCCGAAGGACTTCCACGCCGAGGCGAACTCGACGCCGATGACGCCGCCGCCCAGGATGATCGCGGACTGCGGGACCCGGTCCAGGGTCAGCGCGTGGTCCGAGGAGATGACGCGGTTGCCGTCGATCTCCAGGCCCGGCAGCGACTTCGGCACGGAGCCGGTCGCCAGGAGGACGTGGCGGCCCTGGACGCGCTGCCCGTTGACGTCGACCGAGGTGGGCGACGACAGACGGCCCTCACCCTCGATGTACGTCACCTTGCGGGAGGCGACCAGGCCCTGGAGTCCCTTGTAGAGGCCCGAGATCACGTCGTCCTTGTACTTGTGGACGGCCGCGATGTCGATGCCCTCGAAGGTGGCCTTGACACCGAACTGCTCGGCCTCGCGCGCCTGGTCGGCGATCTCGCCGGCGTGCAGCAGGGCCTTGGTGGGGATGCAGCCGTTGTGCAGGCAGGTGCCGCCGAGCTTGTTCTTCTCGATCAGTGCGACGTCCAGGCCCAGCTGCGCTCCGCGCAGGGCCGCGGCGTAGCCGCCACTGCCACCGCCGAGGATCACTAGGTCGAAAACGGTGCTGGCGTCGTTCGCCACGTCACGTCCTCCATGCATGTGCGCCGGGCACCGGTCACCGATGACCGGGCGGCGGCTGGTGTTCGGCCGCTTGTCTTCGTCGGCCCTGTGGTGGGGGCCCTGTCCTGCCGAGAACCCATCTTCGCACTTGTTGCCGGAAGGCGGGACGCGGGGCCGGGCTCTGAGACGGGCGACCGCCCCCTCGGGAGGGCGATCACCGTCTGCGTACCCGTGGATTTCGTCCAGAGCGGAATCCACAGGTACGCGGGGTGAACACGAACGGCCTCGGGCGTATGCCCGAGGCCATCGGTGTCACACGGCGTCAGCCGAGCTCGCCGTCGGCGGTGCGCTCGGCGAGGCGGACCAGGGTGCGGACCGCGGAACCGGTGCCGCCCTTGGGGGTGTAGCCGAAGGGGCCGCCCTCGTTGTAGGCCGGGCCCGCGATGTCCAGGTGGGCCCAGGTGATGCCCTCGCCCACGAACTCCTTCAGGAACAGACCGGCCACCAGGCCGCCGCCCATCCGCTCGCCCATGTTGGCGATGTCGGCGGTCGGGGAGTCCATGCCCTTGCGCAGCTCGATGGGGAGCGGCATCGGCCAGGACTGCTCGCCGGCCTCCTCGGCCGTCTCGTGGACGGCGGTGCGGAAGGCGTCGTCGTTGGCCATGACGCCGAACGTGCGGTTGCCGAGCGCCATCACCATGGCGCCGGTCAGGGTCGCCACGTCGACGATCGCGTCCGGGTTCTCCTCGGAGGCCTTGGCCAGCGCGTCGGCCAGCACGAGCCGGCCCTCGGCGTCGGTGTTGAGGACCTCGACGGTCTTGCCGCTGTACATGCGCAGCACGTCACCGGGGCGGGTGGCGGTGCCGGACGGCATGTTCTCGGCGAGCGCCAGCCAGCCGGTGACGTTCACCTTCAGGCCGAGGCGGGCGGCCGTGACGACGGCGGCGAAGACGGCGGCGGCGCCGGCCATGTCGCACTTCATCGTCTCGTTGTGGCCGGCCGGCTTCAGCGAGATGCCGCCCGAGTCGTAGGTGATGCCCTTGCCGACATAGGCGAGGGACTTGGCCGCGGCCGGGTGGGTGTAGGCGATGCGCACCAGGCGGGGCGCGTTGGCGGAGCCGATGCCGACGCCGAGGATGCCGCCGAAGCCGCCCTTGGTGAGTGCCTTCTCGTCGAGCACCTGGACCTTGACGCCGTGCTCCTTGCCGGCCGCGGTGGCGACTGCGGCGAAGGATTCGGGGTAGAGGTCGTTCGGCGGGGTGTTCACCAGGTCGCGGGCGCGGTTGATCTCCTCGGCCAGCGTGATGGCGCGCTCGGCGGCCGCCTTGTGAGCCTTGTCACGCGGCTTGGCGCCGATCAAAGCGATTTCGGCCAGTGGCGCCTTCGCGCTCTTGCCGCCGTCCTGGTACGCGGTGAAGGCGTACGCACCGAGCAGCGCGCCCTCCGCGATGGCCGCCACGTCCTCGGCCGCCTCCACGGGCAGGACGAACGCGGCCTTCTTGGTGCCGGTGAGCGCGCGGGCCGCGGCGCCGGCGGCGGACCGCAGCACCTCGGCGGCGAACGCCTCGCCCTTCTCGGGGGCCGTGCCGAGCCCGACCGCCAGCACGACCGGCGCCTTCAGGCCGGACGGCGACGGCAGCTTGGTCACCTCGCCCTCGGCACCGGAGGCGCCCAGGGTCTCCAGAACGCCGGCGAGCTTGCCGCCGAACGCCTTGTCCACGGCCTCGGCGCCCGGCGCGACGACCGGACCCGCCTTGGGCCCGGTGCCCTTGGCGAAACCGACGACCACGGCGTCGGCGCGCAGCGTCGCGGCACCGGCAGTGCTGAGAGTCAGAGCAGTCACGGTGGTGAAGTCTCTCTTCCGTTGAGTTTTCGAGCCGAGGGATGGGTCGGCTGTGCCCCGGCGCATCGTAAATCGGCCGAGTTGGGCGCGGATACGAGCGTACGCGCGCAGATGCGCTTCGATCACGGCGGCGGCAATTCACTCATCCGTGGTGTCTCTTCAATGTTTCCCCGCCAGACTGTGAGCGCTCGGTCACACTCGGCCCGTTCGGGCAAGGGCGCACGGGGCTCCTTTGCATCATCTCCACAGGTCCTCCCATGTGCGTGCATACGGAAGGGCCCCCATCAGGGGGGAAACATTGAAGAAGGCGAACCGCTTGAACGCGGGCAGAACCACCGTCGCACTGCTCACCGCCGGCGTCCTGGCGGCGGGCATACCCGCAGCCGTGGCCGACACGACGGCGACTCCTGCGCGCATCGACCTGAAGGTGCTCGTCCTGGATGACGGGGGCAGCGCGGTGGACGCGCTGATGGCCCAGCTCCAGAGCATCGGGCTGCCGTACCAGACGGTGGAACTGAACGACGCCGGGCGCCAGACGATCGACGCGGCGTTCCTGAGCGACACGGTCGGCGGGCGGCCCCGCGCCAAGTTCCAGGGAGTCGTGGCCCCCAACGAGATCCCGTTCGGCGCGGCCGACGCCCCCGAGCAGACCGCGCTCGCGGCGTACGAGAAGACCTTCGGCATCCGCCAGATCGACGCCTACACCTGGGCCCACCCCGAGGTCGGGCTCGACTACACCGACCAGAACGGCGGTTGGGCGGGCGTCCTGGACGGCGCCAGGACCGCGGTCACCGCGGACGGCAAGGCCGGGCCGTTCAGCTATCTCGACGGGCCGGTCCTCTTCGAGGACAACTCGGCCATGGTGTCGGAGAGTTACGGGTACGCGGGCCACCCCCGGGAGGGCTACACCAGCTATCTCACCGCGCCCACCGGCGGTTCCCTGGTCGGGTCCTACACCCACGACGGGCGCAGCGAACTCGTCGTCACCTTCGCCTACAACCAGTACCAGGAGCAGTTCAAGGTACTTGCCCGCGGCATGGTGGAATGGCTGACTCAAGGCGTACACCTCGGGCAGAGCCGCAACTATTTTGCCGTGCATGTCGACGACGTCTTCGCGCCGGACGCCCGTTGGGACACCACGCTCAACTGCACGCCCGGTGACTTCGACTGCGCCGGCGGGAGCGGTCGGACGAGCGACATCCGGATGACGGCGGCCGACGCGCAGTACGCCGCCCAGTGGGAGCAGACCAGCGGTTTCACCCTCGACCTGCTGTACAACGCGGGTTCCGGAGAGGAGTGGAAGGCCGAGAACGGCGGCACCGACGCGCTCACCGCTCAGCTCCTCGCCGACAAGGCCAAGTTCCGCTGGGAGAACCACACCTACACGCACGAGTTCCTCGGCTGCGTCCAGGACACCACCACCGTCCCGTGGACCTGCGCGAAGAACGCCGACGGCAGCACCAAGTGGGTGAGCCGGAGCGATATTTCCGGCCAGATCAACAACAACTACCAGTGGGGCGTGCAGAAGGGCCTTCCGGTCGACCGCACCGAGCTGGTCACCGGTGAGCACTCAGGCCTGAAGACCCTGCCGCAGCAGCCCCAGGACAACCCCAACCTGGCCGCCGGGCTCCTCGACGCCGGGGTCAAGTGGGCCGGGAGCGACAACTCGCGCGAGCCGCAGCAGCGCCCGGTCGGCAAGGCCCTCACGGTGCCGCGCTTCCCGATGAACGTGTACTACAACGTCGGCAAGGCGGCCGAGATGACCGACGAGTACAACTGGATCTACACCTCGAAGGCGGACGGCGGCAGCGGGATCTGCGAGGACAACCCGACGTCCACCTGCCTGCCCGCGCCGCTGGACACCGCCACCGGCTACCAGTCCCACATCGTTCCCCAGGAGGCCGGCACCGCGCTGCGCCACGTGCTCGGCAACGACCCGCGGCCGCACTACGTCCACCAGTCCAACCTCGCCGAGGAGCGGATCCTCTACCCGGTGCTCGACAAGGTCCTCGGCGACTACCGTGGGCTGTTCGCGGACAGCGCGCCCGTCGTCAACCTGCGCCAGCGGGACATCGGCACCGAACTCGGCCGCCAGTCCACGTGGGCCAAGGCGGTCGCGGACGGCAAGGTCACCGCGTACCGCGTCGGCACCACCGTGACCGTCCAGGGGCCGTCGGGCGTGGTGGCACCCGTCACCGCTCCCGAGGGCACCCGTCAGCAGCAGCTCCTCGGTACCACCGTGTTCGGCACGCCGTACGCGGGTCAGCGCTCCGCCTGGTCCTCACCCGGACCGCTGCAGGCGGCGATCACGCTGAAGCTTCCGGCCTGACCAGCCGACTGACATTCGCTGTCCAGGGGGGACACCAATGCCGAGCAGTGGCCGTCATGTCACCATGCTCACGGAAGGCACCTATCCGCACATCCACGGGGGCGTGAGCACCTGGTGCGACCAGCTCGTCCGCGGTATGCCGGAGGTGGACTTCAACGTCCTGGCCCTCACCGGCAGCGGCCGCGAGCCGGTCACCTGGGAGCTCCCGCCGAACGTGTACCGGCACACGGCGTTCCCCCTGTGGGGGCCGGCGCCGGGGCGGCGGCGGCCACTTCTCGGCAAGGAGCGGCGCCGTTTCATAGACGTCTATGAGCGGTTCCTGCTCTCGATGCTCGACCCGGAGTCCGGCTGCGACTTCACCCAGGGGCTGTACGCCCTGGCGCGGCTGGCCCGGGCCGGGCGGCTCTCGGCGGCGCTGCGCTCGGAGGCCGCGCTGCGGTCGCTGATGTGGATCTGGACCATGCCGCACCTCCGGACGGCCGCGGCCCGGCCCACCGTGCACGACGCCCTGACCGCCACCGACCTCCTCGAACACGCGCTGCGCCCGCTGTCCGCCCGGCTCCCGGAGGACTGCGTGGCGCACGCGGTCAGCAGCGGACTCGCCACCCTTCCCGCGCTCGCCGCCCAGCACTTCGACGGTGTGCCCTTTCTCCTCACCGAACACGGCATCTATCTGCGCGAGCGCTACCTCGGCTACCGCACGGGCGAGCAGACCTGGCCGGTGAAGTCGGTGATCCTCAGCTTCTACCGCGAACTCAACTCGATGGGGTACCGCCAGGCCGACCTCATCACCCCGTGCAACCAGTACAACCGCCGCTGGGAGGAGCGCGGCGGGGCGCCGGCGGACCGCATCAGGACGGTCTACAACGGCGTCGACCCCAACCTCTTCCCGCACGCGGGACCCGACCCGGAGGTGCCCACCCTCAGCTGGTGCGGCCGCGTCGACCCCATCAAGGACCTGGAGACCCTGATCCGGGCGTACGCCATGGTCAGGGCCGAGCTGCCCGAGGTGCGGCTGCGGCTGTTCGGCCCCGTCCCGGCGGGCAACGAGGACTACCGCACCCGCCTTGAGAAGCTCGCCGCCGAGCTCGGCGTGGCCGACGGCATCAGCTACGAGGGCCGCGTCAGCGATGTGGCCGGCGCGTACGCGGCGGGGAGCGTGGTGATGCTCTCCAGCATCAGTGAAGGCTTCCCCTTCTCGCTGATAGAGGCGATGTCCTGCGGCCGCGCCACGGTGTCCACGGACGTGGGCGGGGTGCGCGAGGCCGTCGGGGACGCCGGTCTCGTGGTGCCGCCGCGCGAGCCCGCCCTGATGGCCGAGGCCACGCTCGCGCTGCTGCGTGACGACGCGTACCGCACCGAACTGGGCGCGCGGGCCCGCAGCCGGGTCGTCGACCAGTTCACCCTGCACCGGTCCGTCGACGGGTTCCGCCAGATCTATCTGGAGCTCGCCGGCGACCCGGAGCCCGTACCGCGGTACGCGGCGGCCGCCGAGCAGCGCATCGAGGTGCCGCGGGAGTCGGACGACTGGACGCTCGAACTCGCCGACCCCTGGTACCGGGAGCTGGCGTCGGACGGATCCGTCTGGTGAGCGGCTCGCTCTGGCTGGGCAAGGAGGGGCAGGACACCCTGCCCTTCATCCCGCGGCAGCGCCCGCACGGCGCCGCCGCCGACCCCATCGACGAACTGGCCGACCGCCTGGAGGAGTTGATAGCCGCCGCCGTCCACCCGGACGAGGTGGCGGCCATCCTCGAATCCGACGGGATGACCGACACCCACATACGCACCACCTACGGCCGCCACGACTCCTTCGAGCTCGCCGAGGACCTCTACGCGCGCGTGGAGCGCCGCTACCCGCCCGCCGCGGGCCCGGCCGCCGACCCCTGGCACGCCGTTCTGCCCGCCTGTCTGCTGCGCGGCCTCGTCTTCGCCCTGCCCGGCCTCGCGTACGTCCTGGGGGCGCCGCTGCTCGCCGGACGCCCGGACGGCTTCGGCCTGCCCGCCGGTACGGTCCCGCTGCTCGCCGGAGCCATCACCGGCTGGGTGTGGAACCAGGGCCTCTCGCACCGCGCGTACTCCTGGCTGGGCCTCGGCGACCGGCCCGCCGCGGCCGCCGCCCTGCGCACCGGGGCGCCGCTGGGGGCCGTGCTGAGCGCCCTGGTGGCGCTGGCGGCGAGCGGGCCCGGCGAACTGCCGGCGGCCGGCTTCGCCGCCGGGCAGGCCGTCTACCTGGCGGCGGCGACCGTGCTGCTCGCCATGGGGCGCGAGCGGGACCTGCTGTGCGCGCTGCTGCCGATGGCGGCGGGCGCCGCGCTCACCGTCCCGTACGACCTGCCCGAGGCCCTGCGCACCGGGCTGCTGCTGCTCTCGCTCGCCGCCGCGGCCGGCTTCGCCCGGCGGGCCCTGGCGGGCGCGGCCCGCGGCGACGGGGCAGCGGCCGACGACCGGCCGGGCCCCGGGCTCGCCGCCTCCGTCCCGTATGCCCTGTTCGGCCTGGGCACCGGCGTCCTGGTGCTCTACGCGGCCGTCGGGGACGTGTTCGCCGACGGGGCCGGGTCCGCCGTGGCCGCGCCCTCGGCGGTGGCGCTCACCCTGAGCATGGGGCCCGCCGAGTGGCTGCTGTACCGCTTCCGCAGCGAGAGCCTGGCCGGGCTGCGGGCGAGCACCACCGCGTACGGCTTCCGCAAGGCGACCGTGCTCACCATCGTGGTCTGTCTGAGCGGCTATCTCGCCATCCTCTTCGCCCTCACCGTCGTCGGCACGCTCCTGTGGCCGGGCGCCCCCCAACTGGGCGCACTGCGCCTCACCGGGCTGCTGTTCACCGGCATGGTCCTGTGGACCGCGCTGCTGCTCCAGTCCTTCGGGGCGGTCCGCAGCGCCGCCGCCGTGTGCTGCACGGCGGGCGGGGCGCAGGTCCTCGCCCTGGCGACCGGGGCGGGCCACCCCCGCACGGTCGGGCCGGTGGTGGCGGGCGCGGCGGCGGTGGTGCTCGCCGGGCTTGTGGGGGCGCTGCTGGGAAGGGCGACGGCCCACCGGGCATGACCGCATCGGGGACGACCGCATCGGGTATGACCGCATATGGAGCGGGGCCCGCAGCGGCCGCGCGCATCAGGACGGAAACCACGCAGACCATGCACGCCGAGCACGCCGCACCTCCCACCTCCGCCCCGGGGCGGAACCTCCTCGTCCCGTTCTACGACCACCCGGCCGACCGGCCCGACGCCTGGGAGACGCTGATCGCGGCGGCCCCCCTGCTGTACGGGGTGGTGCTCAACCCGGCCAGCGGCGCGGGGGAGGCCCCCGACCCGGCGTTCGCCGAGGCCTCGGCCCGGCTGCGGACGGCCGGCGTCCCCGTCCTCGGCTACGCGGACACGGACTACGGCCGCCGCCCGCACGCCGACGTCGTACGCGACCTGCTGCGCCACCGCGACTGGTACGGGGCCGACGGCGCCTTCCTCGACCAGGCGGCCACCGACCCGGCGCTGCTGCCGCACTACCGGCGGCTCTCGGTCGCCGCCCGCGCCGCCGGGGCCCGCACCCTGGTCCTCAACCACGGCGCCCACCCCGACGCCGGGTACGCCGAACTCGCGGACCTGCTCGTCACGTTCGAGGGCACCTGGGCGGCCTATCCCGAGGTGCGCGCCCCGGCGTGGACCCTGGGACACCCGCCCGAACGCTTCTGCCACCTCGTGTACGCGGCCCCGCCCGGCGCCCGGCCCACCACCTCCGTGCACTGCGCGGTGCCGGGCGACGCGCCGCACCCGTGGGGCACCCTGCCGCACCTCCTGGAGCCCGCCCGATGAGACGCCTGCCGCTCGCGCTGGTCCTGCTGCTGCTCCTGGTTGCGGGGTGCTCCTCGTCCTCGTCGGACGACGACGCCAGGCCGGGGCCGGACGAGTCCAGCACCGCGCCGACCCCGTCCGCGCCGGGCCCGACCGCGTCCCGCCCCAGCCCCTCCGCCCCCTCGCCGACGGCCGGCGGCGCGCGCTGGCAGCCGCGGCCCGGCCTGGCCTGGCAGTGGCAGCTCACCGGGAAGCTCGACCCGACGGTGGACGTGCCGGTGTACGACGTCGACGGCTTCAACGTCTCCAAGGCACAGGCCGACGATCTGCACCGGCGCGGGCGCAAGGTCATCTGTTACGTCTCGACCGGCGCCTGGGAGGACTTCCGCCCCGACGCCGGCCGGTTCCCCAAGTCGGTGCTCGGCAAGAGCAACGGCTGGAAGGGCGAGCGCTGGCTCGACGTCCGCCGCACGGACGTGTTGGGGCCGCTGATGGCCAAGCGGTTCGACATGTGCCGGGAGAAGGGGTTCGACGCGGTCGAGCCGGACAACATGGACGGCTACGACAACGAGACCGGGTTCCCTCTCACGGCCACGCAGCAGCTCGCGTACAACCGGCTCGTCGCACGGCTCGCCCATGACCGGGGGCTGGCGGTCGGGCTGAAGAACGACCTCGACCAGATTCCGGAGCTGGTGGGGGACTTCGACTTCGCGGTGAACGAGCAGTGCGCGCAGTTCGGGGAGTGTGACGCGCTCGGCGCGTTCACCCGCGCCGGGAAGGCGGTGTTCCATGTCGAGTACGAGAAGGCGCCCGCGGAGTTCTGCACCGTGGCGCGGAAGCTGCGATTGAGCTCCATGCAGAAGGAGCTGGAGCTGGGTACGTGGCGTAAGGCGTGCTAGCGAATTCGGCTGCGGGCCGGTGGGGCCTGGTCGCGCCCCGCGGCGGGGCCGCATATCGGCACAGCCCCGCGCCCCTGAAAGCCTGTGGCTGAGCTGAGTTCTCCGGCCGAGGCGGACCACCTCAGGGGCGCGGGGAAGTGCGCGACCAGCCCCCCACCGGCCCGCAGCTCCTAGAGTGCCCCCAGCGCCGACACGATCAGGGCTGTCGTCGTGGCGGTCTCCGCCACCGCGCCGAACACATCCCCCGTCACCCCGCCGAAGCGGCGTACGCAGTGGGCCAGGAGCAACTGGGCCGCGCCCAGCGCCGCCGCCATCGCCAGTGCGTGGTGCACGGCCGCGCCGGGGCCCAGCCCCGCGCCCGCGATCGCCGCGCAGGCCGCCGTCACGGTGAACGCCACCGGTACCGCCAGGCGTACCGGCACCGCCCCCGCCACCGTCGCTCCCAGGCCGTCCGGGCGGGCCGGGGGGACGGTGGGGCGGCAGGTGAGGGTGAGGGCCAGGCGGGCCGTGACGGCCGCGATCGTGGCCGCCGCCGCGCCCCGGGTCCAGCTCGCCGCGTACAGCTCGGTGAGGACGGCCACTTGGCCCAGGAGCACGAAGACCAGGGTGAGCACGCCGAACGGGCCGATGTCCGACTGCTTCATGATCCGCAGCGCGTCCTCGGCCGGCTTCGCGCTGCCCAGGCCGTCGGCCACGTCCGCCAGGCCGTCCAGGTGCAGGCCCCGGGTGAGCGCGGCCGGGACCGCGGCCGTGGCGACGGCGGCGAGCAGCGGGCCCGAGTCGAGGAGCAGGAGGATCCCACCGACGGCCGCCGCGCAGGCGCCGATCACCAGACCCGCCAGCGGCGCCCAGAGCATCCCCGCCCGGGCCGCCTCGCGGTCCCAGCGGGTGACCCGTACCGGGAGCGCGGTGAGCGTGCCGAAGGCGAAGCGTATGCCGTCCATGGGATTCATCGGCCGCAGGGTATCCCGGGCGCCGTCCCCGGCCCCATCGGGGTAAATTGCGCGTATTGCACCAATACAGAACGGATGGGGATGAGCTGGTTCAACCGGAACTTCGTCGAGCCGGGCAAGCTTCCGATGCTGCTCGCCCTGGCGTCGTTCGTGCTGACCTTCCTCGTCACCCGTACGATCACCCGGCTCATCCGGGCCGGGCGCGGCCCGTTCCGCAACATCAAGCCGGGCGGGATGCACATCCACCATGTGGTGCCCGGGGTGATCCTCACCGTGCTGGGCGGGTTCGGGGCGGTCGGCAGCGGGCGGCACGGGACCGGCGCCTGTGTCTTCGCGGTCGTCTTCGGGGTCGGCGCGGGCCTGGTCCTCGACGAGTTCGCGCTGATCCTGCACCTGGACGACGTCTACTGGACCGAGCAGGGCCGCAAGAGCGTGGAGGTGGTGGTGCTGACCGCCGCCCTGGTGCTGCTCGCCCTCGGCGGGTTCTCGCCGCTCGGCGTCAACGACGTGACAGCGCAGGAACAGCACGACCGGGCGTCGTTCATCCTCACTGTCTCGATCAACTTCTGCTTCGTGCTGATCGCGCTCTTCAAGGGCAAGTTCCGGCTCGCCATCATGGGCACGCTGATCCCGTTCGTGGCGCTCGTCGGCGCGATCCGGCTCGCCCGGCCCGGCTCGCCGTGGGCCCGCCGGGCCTACCGCAAGCGGCCCCGGGCCCGCGCCCGGTCGGCCATGCGGGTCTACCGGCACGACCGGCGCTGGACGCGGCTGCGGCGCCGGGCTCAGGACTTTATCGGCGGTGCCCCGGACAGGCTGCCGGTGCGCCGCCCCTGAGCGGCCCGGTCGCGGCGGCGCTTCTGGCGCACCGTGGTGATCCAGCACAGCACGCCCACCGCGATGATCGCCGCGATGTGCTCCTTGCCCGCGAGGTTTTCCTTGATCAGCACCTCGCCGACCATCGACGCGACCACCACCCCGGCCGTCCAGTACGCCCGGTAGCGCCAGCACACGTACACCGCGAGCCCCACCACCGCGGCCGAGGGGCCGGTGTCGACCATCTTGGCGTCCGAGGCGGGCAGCCCCAGGGCGCCGTCGGGGCCGAGTGCGATGCCCACGCGCGCGTACATCGTCCCGGCCAGGGTCGCGGCGTAGGCGATGAGCAGGGTGTGGCGGCGGCCGATGCAGATCTCCGCGATCCCGAAGACCAGCAGCAGCTGGCCGAGCGCGCCCCAGACCGGCAGGTCGAGGGCCGGGACGAAGAGGGAGAGCGGGGTGCGCAGGAGGGAGATCCACAGCGCGTCCTCGGCCTTGACCGAGCCGATCAGCTGGACCGGGCGGAAGCCTTGGGGCTGGTTCTGGACGAGCTGGAACAACGATGTCAGCGCGACCGCGCCGAGGGTCATGGGGACCGCCCGCCAGCGCTGGGTGGTGAGCGCGTAGCGGACGGCCAGGTGGAGCGGCCCCCACTCCCGCCGGGCGAACCGACGTACTGGTCCGTTGCCCGTCAGGGAGAGGGGGACTTTCACCTCTGGGACTCCAGGTGCCTGCGGTGCAGCCACTTGGGCAGCCCGGGGGCCTCCAGGAAGCCTTCCGCGCGCGCGGCCGCGATACCGATGCGCGGCAGGTCGGCGGACTTCTCGAACAGCATGAAGCGGGGCTCCCAGATCGGGCGGTACTTGGCGTTGGCCCGGTACAGCGACTCGATCTGCCACCAGCGGGAGAAGAAGCTGAGCAGCGAGCGCCACAGCCTCAGCACGGGACCGGCGCCGAGCTTCGAGCCGCGTTCGAAGACGGAGCGGAACATCGCGAAGTTCAGCGAGACCTGGGTGGTCCGGATCTCCTTGGCGCGCTGGAGGAGCTCGATGACCATGAACTCCATCAGGCCGTTCTCGGAGTCCCGGTCGCGGCGCATCAGGTCGAGGGAGAGGCCGTTGGGCCCCCACGGCACGAAGCTCAGGACGGCCCGCAGGTCGCCGTTGCCGTCGGTGCACTCCAGCATCACGCACTGGCCGTCCGCCGGGTCCCCCAGACGGCCCAGGGCCATCGAGAAACCGCGCTCGGTGGCGCCGTCGCGCCAGTCGTCGGCCTTGCGCAGCAGTTCACTCATCTCTTCGGCAGGAATGTCCGCGTGACGGCGGATCCTCACCTCGTACCCGGCACGCTTCACCCGGTTGTACGCCTGGCGCACGGTCCGCATGGCGCGGCCGTCCAGGGTGAAGTCGGCGGTCTCCACGAGCGCCTCGTCACCGAGCTCCAGCGCGTCCAGGCCGTGCCGGGCGTAGATGGTGCCGGCCTCCTCGCTGGCGCCCATCACCGCCGGGGTCCAGCCGTGCTCGCGCGCCTCGGCCAGCCACGGCTCGATCGCGCCGGGCCATGCCTCGGGGTCGCCGATCGGGTCGCCGGAGGCCAGGGAGACGCCGCCGACCACCCGGTAGGCCACGGCGGCCTTGCCGGTGGGGGACCAGATGACGCTCTTCTCGCGGCGCAGCGCGAAGTAGCCGAGCGAGTCGCGCTCGCCCTGCTTGTCCAGGAGCGCGCGCAGCTTCTCCTCGTCCTCGACGGTGAGCGGGTCGACGGCCTTGCGGTTGCGGAAGGCCGCGTAGATCACGGCGATGAGCAGCAGCGTGGACAGGACGTTGATGGAGACGTCGACCCAGCCCGGGGTGTCGATCCCGGTGATGTCGTGGTCGTCCGGCACCAGCGAGACGAGCCGCATCACGCCGTAACGCCAGCGGCCCAGGAACGTGGAGTGCTGGCTGCCCTCGTACGTGTTGGAGACGGTGACCAGGAGCGTGGCCACAAGCGAGGTGACCAGCAGCCCGACGCCCGCGACGGCGGCCGCGAGCCGGGGGTTGGAGCGGTCGCCCTTCGCGTAGAACTCGCGCCGGCTGAACAGCAGCGCGAGCACGAAGGCGGCGGTCAGGACCAGGGACACCCAGTTCTGCGCGTACTGCCGGAAGTCGGGGAAGACCATGACGAACGCGTACAGCAGCAGGACCAGGCCGCTGAGCACCATGTTCAGGATCCAGGCGGCCCGCTTGCGGCGGCGCATGGTGACCGCGAGGAAGAGCGTGACCACGCCCGAGGCGAAACTGGCGTCGAGCAGATACGGCGTGAAGTACTCGTCCGTGTTGTGACGTCGAAGGTCCTGGCCCAGCGAAACCCATACGGCGCTCAGGAAGTTGATGAACGTCACGGCGCGCAGGTACCAGACGGCGAATGCCGCACTGCGTCGCGACCGGACGGTGCTCCGGTTCAATCCTTCGGTGGTCAAGCGGACTTCTCCCATGAAACGCGATCATATGGGGCATCGGACATCGCGCCTCATGGCGGTCACGGCCGCGGCCGGGGCGGTGCCCGGCCGCGCCACGGCTCACTCTTCGGCGCGATCCCCCTCGGCCTCCGCGCGCTCGGGCAGCTCCGCGGCCAGGGCGGCGGCGGCCTGCACGAGAGGGAGAGCGAGCAGGGCCCCGGTTCCTTCACCGACAGTGACGCCGTGATCGAGCAGAGGGTTGAGTGCCATCCGGTCCAGTGCCTTGGACTGGGCCGGTTCACCGCTCAGCTGACCGGCCAGCCACCAGTCCGGAGCCCGGAAGGCGGCCCGCTGGGCAACGAGCGCGCAGGCCGAAGAGACCACCCCGTCGAGGATGACCGGCATTCGGCGCACCGCGCACTGAAGCAGAAAACCGGTGGTCGCGGCAAGGTCGGCGCCGCCGACGGCCGCCAGCAGCTCCAGCTGGTCGCCCAGTACCGGCCGCGCGCGGCGCAGCGCGTCCCGGATCGCCGCGCACTTGCGCATCCACGCCAGGTCGTCGATCGCGGCCCCGCCACGCCCCGTGACCACGGAGGCGTCGGTGCCGCAGAGCGCCGCGATCAGGGTGGCCGCGGCGGTGGTACCGCCGACGCTGAGGTCGCCGAGCACGGCCAAGTCGGTGCCGGAGTCGGCCTCTTCGTCGGCGATGCGCATCCCGAGGCGTACGGCCGCCTCGGCCTCCTCGACGGTCAGCGCGTCCTCGATGTCGATCCGCCCGCTGCCGCGCCGCACCCGGTGCCGTACGACGTCCTCGGGCAGCAGCCCCGGGTCGCAGTCCAGTCCCGCGTCGACGATCCGTACGGGGGCGCCGAGGCGGCGGGCCAGTACGGAGACGGGGCCCGCGCCGTCGAGCACCGACCGCACCAGGGTGTGCGCGGAGCCCGCCGGGCGGGCCGAGACGCCCAGCTCGGCGACGCCGTGGTCGCCGGCGAAGAGGATCACGCGCGGGTGCTCGATGGGTTTGACCGGAACCGTGCCCTGCGCGGCGGACAGCCACTCGCCCAGCTCGTCGAGCCGGCCGAGGGAGCCGGACGGCACGGTCAGCCGCTCCCGGCGTTCCTCGGCGTCACGCCGCACACCGCTGTCGGGGCGTTCGATCAGATCGGAGAAGTCGTCGAGATTCAGCCTGCTCATTCGCTGAACAGTACCGGCACTTGAAGGGTGCCCCACGGGTGGTGCGGCAAGATCAGGCCCGGGTTCAGCCGCGCAGCACCAGAGGCTGCCCGGCGACCACCAGGAGCACGTGTTCGCACTCGCCCGCGACCGCCGCGTTGAGCCTGCCGAGCTCGTCGCGGAACATCCGTCCGGCGCGCGTCGCGGGCACCACCCCGGAGCCCACCTCGTTGCTGACGAACACCACGGTCCTGGGGGTCGCCCGGACCGCCGCGACCAGCTCGGCCACCCGCTCCCGCACCGCCGCCGGCAGCTTCTCCTCCTCCCACCACGCCCCGGTCCGGTCCATCGCGTCGGTGAGCCACAGCGACAGACAGTCCACGAGCAGCGCGGGCCCGGCCGAGGCGAGGAGCGGCACCAGGTCGCAGGTCTCCTCCGTGCGCCAGGCGCCGGGCCGCCGGTCGCGGTGCAGCCCGACCCGCGCCGCCCACTCCGCGTCGCCGTCCCGGGTGCCGCCCGTCGCCACGTACACGACCTCAGGGAAGGCCTCCAGACGGCGCTCGGCCTCCACCGACTTGCCCGAGCGGGCGCCGCCGAGGACCAGCGTGCGGCGCGGCAGATCCGGCACCGCGTGGTACTCGCCGACGACCAGCGTCGTCCCGTCCGGCACCGCCCGCGCCCCGGCCGCCGCCAGCCGCCGGGCCAACTCCCGGCCGGGCGGCACGTCGTGGTCGATGTGCGCGGCCACCACATCGGTGGCGGGCCCCACGGCGCCCGCCGCCCGCAGCCGCGCCAGCGCGTCCGGCCGCCCCAGGACGTCGCAGACCACCATGTCGTACGGGGGCGACGCGCCGGCCAGCCCCGACGGCGCGCCCCCCGGCGGCAGATACAGCAGCCGCTCGCCCTCCGGCGAGGTCACCTCGTACCCCGTGCCCGGCGAGTCCATCGGCACGGCCCGCACCCGGTGCCCGCTGATCAGCGTCAGGACCCGGCCGTCCGGCACCCGCCCGGCCGAGGGGAGCCCGGGGGGCAGCTCCACCGCGGGCCCGTCGTGCGGATGGGTGAGCAGGACCTGCCGTACGCCCGTGAGCGAGTGTCCGGCCCGGGCGGCGGCCAGCGCCGCCCCGGGGGTCAGATCGAGCAGCAGGGCGCCGTCGACGAGCAGAGCGGTCGCGGCGCGCGCCTGGTCGCCGCGGGCCGAGGCGCACGCGGCGCAGGGACAGTCGGGGCGCGGCAGCCCGTCGGGGGCTCCGGTGCCGAGGAGAGTCAGTTCCACGAAGACGATCCTCCCGCGTCGCCGCACCCGGTGCGCGCCCGGCTACGCTGCGGGCAGCAACGTGACCCGGGAGGCGCACATGGCGTGGACGTGGCGATTCGAGAAGTCCGACGGGACGGAGGTCGAGCCGGCGGTGGCACCGGAGGAGTTCACGACCCAGGGCGACGCGGAGTCCTGGATCGGTGAGGTCTGGAAGGACCTGCTGGAGGGCGGGGCCGACCAGGTGCACCTCTTCGACGACGGCAGGAAGATCTACGGCCCGATGAGCCTGCAGGCCGACGCGTCCTGACGCGCGGACGCACGGTGGCACGGGGCGGCGCCCGCGGACCTCTTCGGTCCGCGGGCGCCGCCGTGCGCCGGGGGCGCTCCGCCCGGGGGCGTGGACTCAGATCTCGCCGAGGGTGACCTGGGCGGTCTTCACCGAGCCGCCGCGCGTATAGGTCACCTGGACGGTCTGGCCGGGCCTGTCGGCGGCCAGCGCCTCCGACAGCGAGGTGATCGTGCTGATGTCGGTGTCCCCGAGCCGGGTGAGGATGTCCCCGGCCCGCAGCCCCGCCTTGTCGGCCGCCCCGCCCCCCTTCACCTCGACGACCGCGACGCCC
Organism: Streptomyces sp. NPDC059994; assembly: GCF_042737755.1. Taxonomy (NCBI): domain Bacteria; kingdom Bacillati; phylum Actinomycetota; class Actinomycetes; order Kitasatosporales; family Streptomycetaceae; genus Streptomyces; species Streptomyces sp. NPDC059994. Next base: position 27,424 of record NZ_JBHWUR010000061.1, on the reverse strand, counting down.
ACGGGCTGGTAGTGGGAGTCGACGACGGTACGTCCGGTCACGCCCAGGGCCGCCCGGCCGGAGTCGGTGACCTTGCCGCTCCTGATGATCTGGTCCGTGACCGTCTTCACCATCGAGGCCGGGATGGCGAAGCCGATGCCCGCGGCCGCGCTGCCGCCCATGTCCGGGTCGGTCGCCGCCAGCGTCGGGATGCCGATGATCTCGCTGTCCAGGTTGACCAGTGCGCCGCCGCTGTTGCCGGGGTTGATCGCCGCCGACGTCTGCACCATGTTGCCGATGGTGGCGCCGGTGCCGCCGCCCGCGCGGCTCTCGGTGACCGTCCGGCCGGTCGCGGAGACGATGCCCTGGGTGACGCTGCTGGACAGGCCGAGCGGCGACCCCATGGCCAGCACGATCTGGCCCATCGCCACCTTCGCGGAGTCGCCGAACCTGGCCGGCTTCAGCCCGTTCGGCACCGAGTCCAGCTTGATCACCGCGAGGTCCTGCTCGGGATAGGCCGCCACGAGCCGGGCGCCGATCGCGCCGCCGCCGGTGGCGGTGGAGACCTTGAAGGTCTTCTCGCCGCCCACCACATGGGCGTTGGTGACGATGTGCCCCTGCGCGTCGTAGACGATGCCGGAGCCCAGGCTGTTGGCCGCGTCGATCTGGACGACCGACGGCAGTACGTCCTTGATCACCCGCTCGTAGTCGGCCTGCAGTCCGTGGCCGTCCGCCCTGCCGGGCGCCTCGGCCTTCTTCGGCGCGGCCGCGTTGACCTGCGCCGGGGAGGAGTGCGACGCGCCGGAGCCGGAGCAGCCGGCCAGCAGGGCGACGGTGGCGAAGGCCGCCGTCACGGGGAGCAGCAGCCGGTGAACCCGGCCGCGGGTCACGGATCCATCCATGGTCCGCAGTATCGCCCCGGCCCCGGCGCACGGCCTCCCACGACGGTCCGATCAGGTCGGGCCGGCCAGGTGGGACGGTCGGGCCGGCCGACCCGGTCGGTACGGCCAGGTCGGCCCGCAGGCCCGCCGGGTCACGCCGTCGCCAGGAACTGTGTCGCCGCCAGCTCCCCGTAGAGCGGGTCCCCGGCCACCAGCTCGGCATGGGTGCCCACCGCCCGTACCTTGCCCGCCTCCATGACCACGATCCGGTCCGCCAGCGTCACCGTCGACAGCCGGTGCGCCACCACCAGGACCGTCGTGTCCCGGGCGGCCTCGGCCACCACGTCCCGCAGCGCCAGCTCGTTGACCGCGTCCAGCTGCGAGGTCGCCTCGTCCAGGAGCAGCAGCCGGGGCTTGCGCAGCAGCGCCCGCGCGATCGCCACCCGCTGCCGCTCGCCGCCCGACAGCTTCGAACCCCGGTGCCCGACCACGGTGTCCAGACCGTCCGGCAGCCGCTCCACCAGCGCGTCCAGCTTCGCCCGTACGAGAACGTCGGCGATCTCCGCGTCCGTGGCGTCCGGGGCGCCGAAGACCAGGTTCTCGCGGACGGTCCCGGCCAGCACGGGGGAGTCCTGCTCGACATAGCCGATGGTGGCGCGCAGCTCGGCCAGCGGCCAGTCGCGCACATCCCGGCCGTCGATCAGGATCCGCCCGCCGGTCGCCTCGTAGAACCGCTCGACCAGGCCGAACACGGTCGTCTTGCCCGCGCCCGAGGGCCCCACGAACGCGGTCATCCCGGCGCCGGGCACCGTGAAGGAGACCCCGTGGTGGACGTACGGAAGGTCGTCGCGGTAGCGGAAGGTCACCTCGTCGAACACCACCGAGGCGGGCCCGGTGCGCGGCGGGGACGCGGCGGCGGGCGCCTGCTCCTCGGTCTCCAGGCGCTCGGCCTCCTCGATCCGGGCGATCGCGGCCGAGCCCACCTGGTACTGCGTGGCCGCCTGCACCAGCCTGGACACCGGGTCGATCAGATAGAACAGGAACAGCAGGAACGCGACGAGCGTCGACACGGAGATCGCGCCCGAGGCGACCCGCGCGCCGCCGATGCCGAGCACCGCGAGGAACGACACCTGCACGGCGAGGCCGACCGAAGTCCCGGCCACCGACTGCCACTTGGCCGAGCGCACCCCGTGCCGCCAGGCCTCCTCGGCCGCCGCGTCCACCACCGCCGTCTCGCGCTCCTCGGCGCCGGAGGCCTTGAGGGTGCGGAAGGCGCCGAACGCCCGCTCCAGGACGGTGGATATCTCGGCCACCGACGCCTGCGCCCGCGCGGTCGCCCGGGAGATCTGCGGCATCACCATCGCCACCGCCGAGCCGATCAGGACGATCACGCCGAGTGTGACGCCGAGGAGGACCGCGTCCATGTACGCCATCATTGCGATCGTCGCGAGGAAGGTGAGCCCGCCGGTGGCGGCCGAGACCACGGACTGGGTGGTGACCGCCCGCAGCAGGGTGGTGTCGGAGGTCACCCGGGACATCAGATCGCCCGGGGGCAGCCGCTCGACCTCGGGCAGCCGCAGCCGCAGCAGCCGGCCGATCAGGGTGCGCCGGGCGGAGAGGACCACGGACTCGGCGGTGCGCTCCAGGACGTACGCCCCGAACGACTCGACCACCGTGCCCACCACCACGAGCGCGGTGAGCAGGACGAGCACCCCCGCGATCGGTTCGTCCCCGCCGAGCCGGTCCACCAGGGCCTTGGCGGCCAGCGGCTGGGCGAGCCCGGTGGCCGCGCCCGCCAGGGTCAGCAGCGCCCCGAGAGCGACGGTGGCGCGGTGCGGCCGGAAGTGGCGGTAGAGCGCCCGCCAGGTCTCCCGGGCGGGCAGCTTGGAGCTCGTGTCGTCAGTGGTCACACCGGTAGGACGCGAAAAGCGCCGTCCGTACCTGACTCACCCGGACGGAGGGTCAGCCCCGCACCCCGCACAGGTGCAGCAGCGCCGCGACCTGCCGGTAGGGGTCGGTCCTGCCCGCCTTGTCCTCGGCGGCGAGCAGCCGGTCGAGCTCCTCGGCGGCCGGGAGGTGGACGTCGTTGGGCACGTTGTCCGTGAAGACGCGCACGCCGTACCAGACGTGCAGCGGGGCCGCGATGCCGTCCAGGGTGCGGGTCAGGTTCTCAAGCCGGTCGGCGCGGACGGAGAGCCCCAGCCGGTTGGTGTACGCGTCGGTGTCGAAGGCCGAGAGCGCCGCGGACCAGTCACCGGCGAGCCCCGGGCGCATCGCGAGCGCGTCCGCGTTGCGTACGAGCAGCGAGAGCAGGCCGCCGGGGGCCAGCATCCGGGCCAGGCCCGCCAGCATGGCGTCCGGCTCCTGGACGTACATCAGCACGCCGTGGCAGAGCACCACGTCGAACGAGCCGGGCAGGAAGTGCACCCCGGTCTCGTTGCCGTCGCCCTCGATCAGCCGGACCCGCTCGCGGATGCCCTCCGGCTCGGTGGAGAGCGACTCGCGCGCCACCCTGAGCATCTCGGGGTCGGACTCCAGGCCGGTCACCGTGTGCCCGGCCCGGGCCAGGCGCAGGGCCTGGGTGCCCTGGCCCGTACCGACGTCCAGGACGCGCAGCCGCTGGCCGACCGGGAAGCGGGCGGCTATCTGCTCGTCGAGCTGACGGGCCACGAGCTCCTGGCGCACGGTGTTACGCAGTCCGCCCAGGCCCTTCAGCCAGTGGCCGGAGGCGCCGCTGAAGGCGGCGACTTCCGTGCTCAGGGCCGTTCCCCGCGCTTGACCTGCGGCTTCGGCAGACGCAGCCGGCGCATCTGGAGCGTACGCATCAGGCCGTACGCCACCGCGCCCTTGGTGGGCTCGTCCGGGAAGCGCTCCTTGAGCTGCCTCTTGAGACGGAACGCCAGACCGATGGAGTCGATCACGATCAGCACGATCACGGCGAGCCACAGCAGCAGCGAGATGTTCTGCAGGCTGCCGATCCGGACCATCGAGAGGACCAGGATGATCACGGCGAGCGGCAGGAAGAACTCGGCGACGCAGAACCGGGAGTCGACGTAGTCGCGCACGAACTTGCGCACGGGACCCTTGTCGCGGGCCGGCAGATAGCGCTGGTCGCCATTGGCGAGCGCCTCGCGCTGCTTGGCCAGCTCGATGCGGCGGACCTCGCGCGAACGCTTGGCGGCCTCCTTGCGGTCGCTCGGCACGGTCGACGCCCGACGACGCTGGGTCTGGGCCTCACTCCTCTTGGGAGTGGGCCGGCCCTTGGGGGCCTCGGGGTCGCGGGGCTGCTTGGAGAGGTCCGCCGTCACCTTGTCGGTGGGGGCCTTCTCTTCCTTGGAACGGCTACGGAACACAAAGCCCAAGGGTACGGGGTCGCGCGCATGGACCACAGGCCGGTGGGGAACGATCCGGCAACGCCTTGCGTCCCCAGAGGTGTGGGAGGGCGGGTTTGCGGGAAGTGAGTGCCCGGTCCCTGACCGTCACCTACTCCCTGCGCCGGAGCGGGCGGGGACGTAGTCGTCCTTGCGGATGACCGCATCGGCGCCCGAACAGTGCGGTAATGGATGCAGGGCCCGTACTGTGGGTTCTGTTGCAGCAGCTGGAGCTGGAGTCCGTCAGAAGGGGGCGCGCGAAGCCCATGAGCGGTGTCATGAAGCGTATGGGGATGATCTTCCGCGCGAAGGCGAACAAGGCCCTTGACCGGGCCGAGGACCCGCGCGAGACCCTTGATTACTCGTACCAGAAGCAACTGGAGCTGCTCCAGAAGGTGCGCCGCGGTGTCGCCGACGTGGCGACTTCCCGCAAGCGGCTCGAACTGCAGCTGAACCAGCTCCAGAGCCAGTCCACCAAGCTGGAGGACCAGGGCCGCAAGGCGCTGGCGCTCGGCCGCGAGGACCTGGCGCGCGAGGCGCTGACCCGCCGCGCGTCCCTCACCCAGCAGGTCACGGACCTGGAGACGCAGCACCAGACCCTGCAGGGCGAGGAGGAGAAGCTCACCCTTGCGGCCCAGCGGCTCCAGGCCAAGGTCGACGCCTTCCGCACCAAGAAGGAAACGATCAAGGCGACCTACACGGCGGCCCAGGCGCAGACCCGGATCGCCGAGTCCTTCTCGGGCATCTCCGAGGAGATGAGCGACGTCGGCATGGCCATCCAGCGGGCCGAGGACAAGACCGCGCAGCTCCAGGCGCGGGCCGGTGCGATCGACGAGCTGCTGGCCTCCGGCGCCCTCGACGACCAGTCCGGCCTCCAGAAGGACGACCTCCAGGCCGAGCTCGACCGCATCTCCGGTGGTACGGATGTAGAGCTGGAACTGCAGCGGATGAAGGCCGAGCTCACCGGCGGTACGTCGGGCAAGCAGGCCATCGAGGGCGGCGCCGCCGGCCCGCAGGACCGTCCGCAGCAGCAGACCCCCCGCTTCGACAAGCAGTAGGGCCAAGGAGGAGTCCATGATCGTACGGATCATGGGGGAGGGCCAGGTGAAGCTGGCGGACAGCCACTTCACCGCGCTCAACAAGCTGGACGACGAGCTGCTGGGGGAGATGGAGGCGGGCGACGAAGAGGGCTTCCGCCGCACCCTTGGCGCCCTCCTCGACGCGGTCCGCCGCCTGGGCGAACCCCTCCCGGACGACGCCCTGGAGCCGTCGGAGCTCATCCTCCCGGCCGAGGACGCGACCCTGGACGAGGTCAGGCAGATGCTCAGCGACGACGGGCTGATCCCGGGCTGAGCGCTCCCCTGGGAGTGCGGTGCGGCACTGCGCCCCGGTAAGGGGCGCGGGGAACTGCGCGACCAGCCACAGACGGCCCGCAGCCGAAGCACCGCACTCCCAGCGGAGCGCTACCCGTACCGTAAGGAGGCGTGACGTTCGCCCGTATTCACGGATGGTTCCGCGCCCACCCCCTCGCCGGGGACGCCGCCCTCGCCGGGGTCGTCCTCATCTGCATGATCGTCGGCTCCTTCGCCGACCCCCACGGCTCCAACGGCCCCGTCTTCGGGACCAGGACGCCCAGCGTGACCGCCCTCGTCCTCGCCGTGCTCGGCGCCGTCTCCCTGGTGCTGCGCCGCCGCAACCCGCTCGCGGTCCTCGGCCTGGCCGGCGCGGTCACCGTCGCCGACCTGCTCGCGGGCAACTCGCCCGCCCCGATCGCGATCAGCCCGGTCGTCGCGCTGTACACGGTCGCCGCGCACACCGACCGCGCCACCACCTACCGCGTCGGCATCACCACCATGGCCGTCCTCACCGCGACCGCGATGTGCTTCGGGGACGCGCCCTGGTACGCGCAGGAGAACGTCGCCGTGCTCGCCTGGACCGGCCTCGCCGCGACCGCCGGCGACGCCGTCCGCAGCCGGCGGGCCATTGTGGAGTCCATCCGCGAGCGCGCCGAGCGGGCCGAGCGCACCCGTGAGGAGGAGGCCCGCCGCCGGGTCGCCGAGGAGCGCCTGCGCATCGCCCGCGATCTGCACGACGTCGTCGCCCACCACATCGCGCTGGTCAACGTCCAGGCCGGGGTCGCCGCGCACGTCATGGACAAGCGCCCCGACCAGGCCAAGGAGGCCCTCGCGCACGTACGCGAGGCCAGCCGCTCGGCGCTGAACGAACTCCGCGCCACCGTCGGCCTGTTGCGCCAGTCCGGCGACCCGGAGGCCCCCACCGAGCCGGCCCCGGGCCTCGCGCTCCTGGACGACCTGCTGGCCGGCTTCCGCCGTGCCGGGCTCCCGGTCGAGCTCGCCCCCCTCGACGCGGCCGTCCGAGCCGGGCTCCCGGCGGCCCTGGACCTCGCCGCGTACCGGGTGATCCAGGAGGCGCTCACCAACGTACGCAAACACGCGGGCCCGGACGCGAAGGCCGAGGTCAGCGTGGTGCGGGTGGGTCCGAACACGGAGATCACGGTCATCGACAACGGCACCGGGAACGGCGACGGCGCCGCCGGGGGCGACGGCGGGGGCCACGGTCTGCTCGGGATGCGCGAGCGCGTCAGCGCGCTCGGCGGCACCTGCACGGCGGGACCCCGCTACGGCGGCGGCTTCCGGGTGCAGGCGATACTGCCGGTCAAGACGGCCGACACGGCCCGTACGGCACGGACCCGCAAGGAGGCCGAGGCCGTCCGGGCGGCCGAGGGACCGGGGGAAGGCTGCGCATGACGATCAGGGTGGTACTCGCGGACGACCAGGCGCTGCTGCGCTCCGCGTTCCGCGTCCTCGTCGACTCCGAGCCGGGCATGCACGTGGTGGGCGAGGCGTCGGACGGGGCCGAGGCGGTCGCCGTGGCCCGCGCGACGAGGGCCGACGTCGTCCTGATGGACATCCGGATGCCCGGCACGGACGGGCTCGCCGCGACCCGCATGATCAGCGAGGACCCCGAACTCACGGACGTCCACGTGGTGATGCTCACCACCTTCGAGGTCGACGAGTACGTGGTGCAGTCCCTGCGCGCGGGCGCCTCCGGCTTCCTGGGCAAGGGCGCCGAGCCGGACGAGCTCCTGAACGCCATCCGGATCGCGGCGGCCGGCGAGGCCCTGCTCTCGCCCGTCGCGACCAAGGGCCTCATCGCCAGCTTCCTCGCCCAGGGCGGCAGCTGGGACGGCTCCGGTGACCCGCCCGGCGCCCACGCCGAACGCCTGGCCGCCCTGACCGGCCGCGAACGCGAAGTCCTCGTCCAGGTCGCCGGCGGCCTCTCCAACGACGAGATCGCCGAACGTCTGGTGGTCAGCCCCCTCACGGTGAAGACCCACGTCAACCGCGCGATGGCCAAACTGGGCGCCCGGGACCGGGCCCAACTGGTCGTGATCGCGTACGAGTCGGGGCTGGTGCGGCCGAGGGTGGAGTAACCGGGGCGCCCCTTTTCGGCCCGGGGCTCGTCCGCGGGTGGGCGGTGGGCTGGTCGCGCAGTTCCCCGCGCCCCTTGGGCAGTCGGCCTCAGCCGGGGAAATCGGCTCAGCCACAGGCCTTCAGGGGCGCGGGGAACCGCGCGAGCAACCCACCACCGGCCCGCAGGCGAAAACCGGGCGCCTACGGCAAAGCGAGCATCCGCTCCAGCGCCAGCTTCGCGAAGCTCTCCGTCTCCGCGTCCACCTGGATCCGGTTGACGAGCTTGCCGTCCGCGAGGGACTCAAGGGTCCACACCAGGTGCGGCAGGTCGATCCGGTTCATCGTCGAGCAGAAGCAGACCGTCTTGTCGAGGAAGACGATCTCCTTGTCCTCCGCGGCGAATCGATTCGCCAGACGGCGGACCAGGTTCAGCTCCGTGCCGATGGCCCACTTCGACCCGCGCGGCGCCGCCTCCAGCGCCTTGATGATGTACTCCGTCGAGCCCACGTAGTCCGCAGCGGCCACGACCTCGTGCCGGCACTCGGGGTGCACCAGCACGTTCACGCCCGGGATCCGCTCCCGTACGTCGTTGACCGAGTCCAGCGAGAACCGGCCGTGCACCGAGCAGTGGCCCCGCCACAGGATCATCCTGGCGTCGCGCAGCTCCTCGGCGGTGAGCCCGCCGTTGGGCTTGTGCGGGTTGTAGAGCACGCAGTCCTCCAGCGACATCCCCATGTCGCGGACGGCGGTGTTGCGGCCCAGGTGCTGGTCCGGCAGGAAGAGCACCTTCTCGCCCTGCTCGAACGCCCACTCCAGCGCCTTCTTGGCGTTGGACGAGGTGCAGATCGTGCCGCCGTGCTTGCCCGTGAAGGCCTTGATGTCGGCGGAGGAGTTCATGTACGAGACGGGCACGACCTGCTCGGCGATCCCCGCCTCGGTCAGCACGTCCCAGCACTCGGCGACCTGCTCGGCGGTGGCCATGTCGGCCATCGAGCAGCCGGCGGCCAGGTCGGGCAGCACGACCTTCTGGTCGTCCGAGGTCAGGATGTCCGCGGACTCGGCCATGAAGTGCACACCGCAGAAGACGATGTACTCGGCCTCCGGCTTCGCGGCGGCGTCCCGGGCCAGCTTGAAGGAGTCACCGGTGACGTCGGCGAACTGGATGACCTCGTCCCGCTGGTAGTGGTGGCCGAGCACGAAGACCTTGTCCCCGAGCTTCTCCTTGGCCGCGCGGGCCCGCGCCACCAGGTCCGGGTCGGACGGGGACGGCAGGTCGCCGGGGCACTCCACGCCGCGCTCGCTCTTCGGGTCGGCCTCGCGGCCGAGCAGCAGCAGGGCGAGCGGCGTCGGCTGGACGTCCAGGGGCTGGGCGGTGGTCACGTCACGCACCCTTTCTCTTTCGCAGACGAGTTTTCGTCTAAATGACGCTATCTATCATAACTGCTTCACGTCAGTTTGACGATGGCCATTGCGTCGATGTGACACATCCCCTTCGCTCCCGCTTGACCCGCGAGACCCGCGGTTGTCCACAGGTCTTTTCCGGCCCGCGCCGGGGTGTGCGAGCATGAAGGTGAGCCAAGGCACGCCCTAGGCCCACGCACGGCCCGGAATGAATCCGGGGCGCCGCCGGTTTTCACCGTCGGCAAGCAGTCTCCGTACAACCCGGGAGAGAAGCAGATGTCCGTATCGGACGAGACCACCACTGTGAGCGACGGCATCCTCCTGTCCGACGCCGCCGCGGCCAAGGTCAAGGCCCTCCTTGACCAGGAAGGCCGGGAAGACCTGGCGCTGCGCGTCGCCGTCCAGCCCGGCGGCTGCTCCGGCCTGCGCTACCAGCTCTTCTTCGACGAGCGCTCGCTCGACGGCGACGTCGTCAAGGACTTCGACGGCGTGAAGGTCGTCACCGACCGCATGAGCGCTCCGTACCTGGGCGGCGCCTCGATCGACTTCGTGGACACCATCGAGAAGCAGGGCTTCACGATCGACAACCCGAACGCGACGGGCTCCTGCGCCTGCGGCGACTCCTTCAGCTAGATCGCGCGTCGGCCGACACGGGCCGGCTCGCGCCATGACGAAGGCGGGCACCCTCTCCGGGGTGCCCGCCTTCGTCATGCGTGAGTGCCGTACGGTCGCGGCTCAGGTCTTGGGAAGCGCCTTCCCGGTGTTGCCGTCCACCACCTGACGCTCGCCCAGCGTCTGGTGCAGCGTCACCGAGACCGTCTCCTTCTTGGCGATCATGGCGCAGATCTTCTTGGGGTCGTGGTGCGCGACGCCCACCGTGACCCGGACCTCCGTGCCGCTCTCGTCCGCCGTCGCCGCGTAGCTGTCGCAGATCCCGCCCCAGAAGGTCACGGTCATCGTCCGGCCGTCCTGGCCGATCGCGTACGAGACCAGTGCCTGGTGGCCGACCGGTGACGACCCGGACGGCGTCGGCAGGGGAGTGCCGGGACCGGACGGCGCCACGGGCGGCTTCGCCAGGTACTGCGGGGCCAGCGCCGGGGCGGTGATGGTGACCGGCTGCGCGGCGCCGGTCGGCTTCGCCTCGAAGAGCCACGACGGTACGAGCACCTGCTGCCCGTCCACGTACTGTGCGGAGAGCCCGAACACCGCCTTGTCCACGGTCACCGTCGAGGGCGTGCCCTGCTTGCACGGCTGCTGGATGTTGCCCTGCGGGTCACTGGGCAGCTTGCGCTGCGGGTCGCTCGGCAGCCTGCCCTTGGTGGGCTCGCCCTGCGGCTGGTCCTCCAGCGGCACCGGGCCCGTGCAGTCCTTGCTCGCCGGGCGCCCGCCGCCCGATCCGTTCAGCTGCTTCAGCGTCTCCTCGGCGCTCAGCACCGGGTACGTGGCACCCTTCTCCGGCGCCTTCACCTGGCCGCTGCCGCCGACCACTTGGCCGTCGGGGCCGACCTGGACGCCGGTCGCCCAGCCGTACGTGGGCAGACCGCCGATCGCCGGGTCCGCGTTCACCACCCGTACCGCGCCCATCAGTTGGGACGCGTTCAGCTTGGCGTCGTCCTGGCCCAGGGCCTTCAGTACGGGGGCGGCCGCGGCCTTCGCGGCCTGCTCGCTCACCGGCGAGCCGCCTCCCGTGGGGTCGTGCTCGCCGGGCGCGATGCCCGGAACCGGGCTCGTGGAGGTGTCCGCTCCGGTGGTGTGCATCGGGCACTTGCTGCCCTTGGGGCAGTTGTCCGTGCCGCCGGTGCCGTACTTGGCGAACGTCCAGCTGCCCGGCGCCTTCTGATTGACCGTCAGTACAGGTCCGCCGCCGTCCTTGGTGATCCCGGCCTTCCAGACCGTCCCCTCCAGGCGCGGGGGACCGTCGATCCCCAGGGCCTTCGCCAGTTTCGCCACCTCGGCCTCGCCGACCGTGCCGCCCGGGCGGTACACCGACGCCTTCGCCGGGCCGTCGGGAAGCTTCCCCTCGGCGCGGTAGACCACGCCGTTCGGGTCCGGTTCGCCGGGGGCGATGCCCTCCCTGCCGCTGTCCAGGCCGAGCGGCGGCGGAGTGGAGTCCGCGCCCGCCCCTGCCTTCGCGTCGGCGGTGCCCCCGGCGGCGGGCGAGCCGCCCGAGGCGGTGGACGCCCAGTAGGCCCCGCCGCCACCCGCGACCAGCACCGCGGCCGCGACCGAGGCGAGGACGAAGGGAGATCGTCGCGTCCGCCGCTGTGGCGACTCGTCCTGCGTGTGCTCGCTGCTCACCGCATCGCTCCTGTCCAGTCGTATCCTGCATCCCCTTTACGGGGGACACGCCTTGGACGGAGCGGGGGAGCGCACGGTTCCCTCCGCGCGCTGCCCCGTCGCTCTGGTCCGCTCTGGTCCGCTCAGTCGCCGTACTCGGACATGGTGGCGATCAGCCGGACCGAGTCGGGCGGCACGGACACCCCGTGGATACGGGACGGTGGGACGGGCGCCGGCCCGGCCTCCGCCGGCACCACCCAGTGGGGTGCCATCCGCGCGCAGTCGCCGCGCAGCTCCGCAAGGCCCGGTTCGGACGTCATGACGTTCCCGGTCTGCTCCATGGTTTCCATATTCCGCACCGTACGCATCAGGAACCATGCGAATAAAGGACTACTATCAGGTAATTTCAGCCCTTCAGGTGAACCCCCGCGACCCGGTAGCGTTAACTGTCAACAGTCCTCCACGCAGGAGTGTCCTAGCCGTGCGTATCGCAGTCACCGGCTCTATCGCCACCGACCACCTCATGACCTTCCCCGGCCGATTCGCCGACCAGCTGGTCGCCGATCAGCTGCACACGGTCTCCCTCTCCTTCCTCGTCGACAACCTCGACGTGCGCCGGGGCGGTGTCGGCGCGAACATCTGCTTCGGAATGGGGCAGCTCGGCACCCGGCCGGTCCTCGTCGGGGCCGCCGGCTCCGACTTCGACGAGTACCGGGCCTGGCTGGACCGGCACGGGGTGGACACGGACTCGGTCCGCATCTCCGAGGTCCTGCACACCGCCCGCTTCGTGTGCACCACGGACGCCGACCACAACCAGATCGGCTCCTTCTACACGGGCGCGATGAGCGAGGCCCGCCAGATCGAGCTCCACTCGGTGGCCGAGCGCGTGGGCGGCCTCGACCTGGTCCTGATCGGCGCCGACGACCCCGAGGCGATGCTCCGGCACACCGAGGAGTGCAAGACGCGCCAGATCCCGTTCGCGGCGGACTTCTCGCAGCAGATCGCCCGGATGTCCGGCGACGACATCCGTACGTTGCTGGAGGGCGCGAAGTACCTCTTCTCCAACGAGTACGAGAAGGGGCTCATCGAGTCCAAGACCGGCTGGAGCGACGCGGAGATCCTGGGGAAGGTCGACTACCGGGTCACCACCCTCGGCTCGCGCGGCGTGCGCATCGAGCGGGTCGGCGAGGACCCGATCGAGGTCGGCTGCGCCGAGGAGGAGGCCAAGGTCGACCCGACCGGCGTCGGCGACGCGTTCCGCGCGGGCTTCCTGTCGGGCCTGTCGTGGGGCGTCGGCCACGAGCGCGCCGCGCAGGTCGGCTGCATGCTGGCGACGCTGGTGATCGAGACGCTCGGCACCCAGGAGTACCAGCTGCGCCGCGCCCACTTCATGGACCGCTTCACGAAGGCGTACGGGGACGAGGCGGCGGCCGAGGTCCGGGAGCACCTGGCCTAGGGCGGCCTGTCCGGCGGATCTTGTCTGTGCCTCGGGGGTCCGGTGCGTCCTCCCCCAAGGCCAGGGCCAGGGGGCCCAGCGGCGTTGTGTCGGTTGCCATGGCTCCGCCGTGTCGCCCTCCTCCGCCTTGCGGCATCGGGGTCTCCCCCGCTCGAACGAAGTGGAGAGCTTGGGGAAGCACCAGACCCCCGCTCACCAGCACCGAAAGGCGCCCCGGGCCGAAGCCGACCAGATCCGCCGGACAGACCATGGCCACACCCGCCCTTACCGGTGTGGGGGTACTCCGTACCCCCACACCGGCCTCACCCCACCCGCCGCACCACGTACGCGGACCCCCGCTCCCGCCGCGTTTCCCCCACGTACTCCTGTCCCCGCATCTCGCACCACGCCGGGATGTCGAGCCGGGCCGCCTCGTCGTCGGCGAGGACCGTGACCGTGGCGCCGACCGGGACGCCGGTGATCACCTTCGCCAGTTCGATCACCGGGATGGGGCAGCGCTTGCCGAGGGCGTCGATGGTCAGGTCGCCGGAGGGGGTGGAGGGGGCGGGGGACGACGCCGGGGCGCCCAGCTTCTCGCGGACCGACGACACCACCCCGGGCAGCACCGAGAGGAAGCGGTCGACGTCGGAGGAGGCCGTGCCCGGTGGCAGCGAGACCCGGACGTTGCCCTCGCTCAGGACCCCCATCGCCCGCAGCACATGGCTCGGGGTGAGCGTGCTGCTCGTACAGGATGAACCGGACGAAACAGAAAAACCCTCGCGGTCCAGTTCGTGCAGCAGGGTCTCGCCGTCGACATAGAGACACGAGAAGGTGACCAGATGCGGCAGCCGCCGCACCGGGTCCCCGACCACCTCCACGTCCGGCACCAGCTCCGCCACCCGGGTGCGCACCCGGTCGACCAGGGCCCGCAGCCGCTCCGCCTCGGCCGCCGCCTCCGCCCGTACCGCCCGCAGCGACGCGGCCGCCGCCACGATCGCCGGGATGTTCTCGAAGCCGGGCGCCCGGCCCGACTCCCGCTCGTCGGCGGGGCCTTGCGGGGCGAACCGGACGCCCTTGCGGACCGCGAGCAGCCCCACCCCCGCGGGGCCGCCCCACTTGTGCGCGCTCGCGGCGAGCAGCGACCAGCCGTCCTCGACCGGGCCCCACGCCAGCGACTGGGCCGCGTCCACAAGCAGCGGCACCCCGGCCGCCCGGCACGCCTCGGCCACCTCGGCGACCGGCTGGACCGTGCCCACCTCGTGGTTGGCGGACTGGAGGCAGGCCAGCGCCGTGTCGGGGCGCAGCGCGGCGGCGTACGCGGCGGGGGAGACCGCCCCGGTCCGGTCGACCGGGACCTCCGTCACCGTGCCGCCGTCCGCCTCCAGGGCCGCGCCCGCGTGCAGCACCGAGGAGTGCTCCACCGCCGACACCACCAGGTGGCGGCCGACACGCCGACGCCCGGAGAGGGAACCGTTAATTCCGGAGTGCACCGCACGCGTCCCCGAAGAGGTGAACACGAGCTCGTCAGGCCGGCAGCCGGCCGCCTCGGCCGCGGCCTCCCGGGCCGCGTCCAGCAGCAGCCGGGCCCGCCTGCCCTCGCGGTAGAGCCGGGCCGGGTCGGCCCAGCCCTCGTCGAGCGAGGCCTGGAGGGCCTGGCGGGCCACGGGGTGCAGGGGGGCGGAGGAGGCGGCGTCGAAGTAGGGCACGCGGTCACGCTAGCGCTGCTTGGGGGGTCTGCCGGAGGTGCGGTCCGTCCGCTGCGGGTCGTCGGGGGCTGGTCGCTCCCCCGAGTTCTCGGCGTTCTCGGCTTCGCTCGAACAGGGGAGACCCCCATCGCGGCGGAGCCGCACGGGTCACGGCCCCGCGCCCCTTCAGAGGTCCCCCCGTGCCGCACCACTCTCCGTACACCCGTACGGAAAGACCCGTCAGATGCCGCCCGGAGGCCCGGATTCCACCCCTTCGGGGGCCCCGGCGGCGCGTTGGGCACCCTCCCCGCGCGACCCCAAATAGCGTCCAGTAGGGTTTGGTCCGCATAAACATCCAAACCCCTGCCCGCGGCCAGGGCGGCGACCGACCAGCGAGACGGACGGCCGTAGCCGGCCGGCGCGGGCGAGACTCTCGGGAAGGCGCTACGTGAGTCCCAACGGCTCCGACCTCCCCCGCTGCCTGAAAGGCGCGGGCGGTTCCCCCACGTCGAGGCGCCCGATGCGGCGGAAGCTGCTGCAGGTGCTGACCGCGGGCCTGGTCCTGGCTACCGCCTCCGGTTGCTCGTACAACTGGAAAGACTTCCCTCGCCTCGGTATGCCCACCCCGGTGACGGAAGAGGCTCCGCGGATCCTCTCCCTCTGGCAGGGTTCGTGGGCGGCAGCGCTCGCCACGGGCGTGCTGGTCTGGGGCCTGATCCTGTGGAGTGTCATCTTCCACAGGCGCAGCCGCACCAAGGTCGAGGTACCTCCGCAGACCCGGTACAACATGCCCATCGAGGCGCTGTACACGGTCGTCCCCCTCATCATCGTCTCGGTGCTCTTCTACTTCACCGCGCGTGATGAGTCGAAGCTCCTTGAGCTCTCCCCGAAGCCGGCTCACACCGTCAACGTGGTCGGCTACCAGTGGAGCTGGGGCTTCAACTACGTCGAGGACGTGGACGGCAACCCGGCCTCGGGCAACGCCGCGAAGTCCAAGGAGCTGTCCGCCATTCCGGACCGCTTCACCAAGGACTTCCCGGCCGGCGCCGACGGCGTCTACGACGTCGGCATCCCCGGCACGCGGAACCCGCAGACCGGAAACCCCGGGCCCACGCTGTGGCTGCCCAAGGGGCAGAAGGTCCGCTTCGTGCTGACGTCCCGTGACGTCATCCACTCCTTCTGGGTGGTCCCCTTCCTGATGAAGCAGGACGTCATCCCGGGGCACACCAACTCCTTCGAGGTGACCCCGACCCAGGAGGGCACCTTCCTCGGCAAGTGCGCCGAGCTGTGCGGTGTCGACCACTCCCGGATGCTCTTCAACGTGAAGGTCGTCTCCCCGGAGCGCTACCAGCAGCACCTCAAGGAGCTGGCGGCGAAGGGCCAGACCGGCTACGTGCCGGCAGGCATCGCTCAGACCGACCCCGCCAAGAACGCGGAGACGAACAAACTGTGAGCATCCTCAACGAATCTCAGGGTGCCGCGGCAGCAGACGACTCGTACGAGAACGAGCTGCCGGTCCGGCGCAAGCAGCCGGGAAACATCGTCGTGAAGTGGTTGACCACCACTGACCACAAGACGATCGGCACGATGTATCTGGTCACGTCGTTCGTGTTCTTCTGCATCGGCGGGGTGATGGCGCTGCTCATGCGCGCCGAGCTCGCCCGTCCCGGCACGCAGATCATGTCGAACGAGCAGTTCAACCAGGCGTTCACGATGCACGGCACGATCATGCTGCTGATGTTCGCGACGCCGCTGTTCGCCGGATTCGCGAACTGGATCATGCCGCTGCAGATCGGCGCGCCCGATGTGGCGTTCCCGCGGCTGAACATGTTCGCCTACTGGCTCTACCTGTTCGGCTCGCTCATCGCGGTCGGCGGTTTCCTCACCCCGCAGGGCGCGGCCGACTTCGGCTGGTTCGCCTACTCCCCGCTGTCGGACGCGGTCCGCTCGCCGGGCGTCGGCGCCGACATGTGGATCATGGGTCTGGCCTTCTCCGGCTTCGGCACGATCCTCGGCTCGGTCAACTTCATCACCACGATCATCTGCATGCGCGCTCCCGGCATGACGATGTTCCGTATGCCGATCTTCGTGTGGAACGTCCTGCTGACCGGTGTGCTGGTCCTGCTGGCCTTCCCGGTCCTGGCCGCCGCGCTGTTCGCCCTGGAGGCGGACCGCAAGTTCGGTGCCCATGTCTTCGACGCGTCCAACGGCGGCGCGCTGCTATGGCAACACCTCTTCTGGTTCTTCGGCCATCCAGAGGTGTACATCATCGCTTTGCCGTTCTTCGGAATCATCTCCGAAGTCATCCCAGTGTTCTCCAGAAAGCCGATGTTCGGCTACATGGGCCTGGTCGGCGCGACGATCGCCATCGCCGGTCTGTCCGTGACCGTGTGGGCGCACCACATGTACGTCACCGGCGGCGTGCTCCTGCCGTTCTTCTCGTTCATGACGTTCCTCATCGCGGTACCGACCGGTGTGAAGTTCTTCAACTGGATCGGCACGATGTGGAAGGGCTCACTGTCCTTCGAGACACCGATGCTCTGGGCCGTCGGCTTCCTGATCACCTTCACCTTCGGTGGTCTGACCGGCGTCATCCTGGCCTCGCCGCCGATGGACTTCCACGTCTCCGACTCGTACTTCGTCGTCGCGCACTTCCACTACGTCATCTTCGGCACCGTGGTCTTCGCGATGTTCTCCGGATTCCACTTCTGGTGGCCGAAGTTCACGGGCAAGATGCTGGACGAGCGCCTGGGCAAGATCACGTTCTGGACGCTGTTCGTGGGCTTCCACGGCACGTTCCTGGTGCAGCACTGGCTCGGTGCCGAGGGCATGCCGCGTCGTTACGCGGACTACCTCGCGGCCGACGGCTTCACCGCGCTGAACACGATCTCGACCATCAGCTCCTTCCTGCTCGGTCTGTCGATCCTGCCGTTCATGTACAACGTCTGGAAGACCGCCAAGTACGGCAAGAAGGTCGAGGTCGACGACCCGTGGGGCTACGGCCGTTCGCTCGAATGGGCGACGTCGTGCCCGCCGCCGCGGCACAACTTCCTCACCCTGCCGCGTATTCGCTCCGAATCGCCGGCGTTCGATCTGCACCACCCCGAGATCGCGGCTCTCGACCAGCTTGAGAACCACGGCGGCGGTGCCACCAACACAGCCCTCGCCGGCGGCAAGGAGGCGGGCAAGTGAAGATCCAGGGCAAGATGTTCCTCTGGCTCTCCGTCTTCATCCTGATCATGGCCGTCGTGTACGGCGTGTGGTCGAAGGAGCCGGCCGGTGCGACCGCTCTCGTGATGGCCTTCGGCCTGAGCGTGATGATCGGCTTCTACCTGGCCTTCACGGCCCGGCGGGTCGACGCGGGCGCGCAGGACGACAAGGAGGCCGATGTCGCGGACGACGCCGGTGAGCTGGGATTCTTCTCCCCGCACAGCTGGCAGCCGCTCTCGCTGGCGATCGGTGGCGCGCTCGCGTTCCTGGCCATCGCGATGGGCTGGTGGCTGCTGTACTTCTCGGCGCCGCTGATCCTGATCGGCATCTACGGCTGGGTGTTCGAGTACTACCGCGGCGAGAACCAGAACCAGTAGGTCCTCGCAGGCACCTGTGAAGGGGCCCCGCAGCTCATCCGAGCCGCGGGGCCCTTTCGCGTACGCGGAACCTGTGCGGGGCGCTTTGGGCCGTCCGAGGGCGTGTCGCTCGTTTGCAGTCATATCGCGCGCCGAATATGACCATTTTTTCATAACATGTGGTCATGAGTCACGCACCGCGTACCCGTACCGTCCTGAGCTGCACCCTGCTGGTCATTGCCCTCGGGGTGGGCGCCGGCGCGTGCGGTCACTCCGACAGCAACCCGCTCTCGGCCAAGCCGTACGACGCGGCCGGCCAGATCGCGTACAACGGCCCGGCGGGCAGCGCGAAGGCGGATCCGGAGAAGCCCCTGGAGATCACCGCCAGGGGCGGCCGCGGGCGCATCACGGACGTGATGGCCACGGACGCCGCGGGACGGTATCTGGCGGGCGAGCTCGACGGCGACGGGAACCGCTGGCACTCCACGGCCCCGCTGGTCGCGGGCACCCACTACACGGTGGTGGTCTCCACGGAGGACTCCAAAGGGGCTCCGGGGCGCCGTACGCTGACGTTCGACACCTCCGCCCCCAAAGACGTCGTGAAGGTCGAATTCGGCCCGGACGCGGGCAAGTACGGCGTCGGGCAGCCCATCACGGCGGAGCTCAGCAAGCCGGTCAAGGACAAGGCGGCCCGGGCGGTCGTGGAGCGGGCGCTGAAGGTGGAGTCCACGCCGTCGGTGGAGGGCGCCTGGTACTGGGTCGACGACAAGACGCTGCACTACCGGCCCAAGGAGTACTGGCCCACCCACGCGACCATCAGGGCCACTTCGCGGCTGGAGGGCGTGAAGATCGCCGACAAGCTGTACGGCGGCCCCGGGCAGCCTCTGAAGATCACCACCGGTGACCGCATCGAGGCCATCACGGACGCGTCATCGCACTACATGACGGTCAAACGCAACGGAGAAGTGATCAATACCATTCCGGTGACCACCGGAAAGCCGGGCTTTTCCACCCGAAACGGCGTCAAGGTGGTGCTGGGCAAGCAGTACTTCGTACGGATGCGCGGGGAGACGGTCGGCATCTCGTCCGGCAGCGCAGACGCGTACGACCTGCCGGTCTACTACGCGACCCGGGTCACCTGGAGCGGCGAGTACGTGCACGCCGCGCCCTGGTCGGTGGGCTCGCAGGGCTCCGAGAACGTCAGCCACGGCTGTACGGGCATGTCCACCGGGAACGCCGCGTGGTTCTACGAGACCGTCACCGAGGGCGACATCGTCAAGGTCGTCAACAGCATCGGCGAGGACATGACGCCGTTCGACAACGGGTTCGGCGACTGGAACGTGGGCTGGGACAAGTGGCACAAGGGCAGCGTGCTGCAGGCCGACCTGAAGGCCGGGCAGAGCAAGCTGAGCTCCGCCCGGCTACGGCCGCAGGTCTGAGACCGCGGTGGGGGGATCAGGCCCGGGTGGCCACGGCGCCGTCCGGGCGCCGGAGACGGATCAGGGCGGCCAGTGCGGCCGCGAACTCGACCGGCTCGACCGGGAGGGTCACCGCGGCGTCCGCACGGCTCCAGGTGGCCAGCCAGGCGTCCTGAGGGCGCCCGATGAGCAGCAGCACCGGCGGGCACTGGAAGATCTCGTCCTTGATCTGCCGGCAGATGCCCATCCCGCCGGCCGGGACGGCCTCCCCGTCCAGGACGCACACGTCGATGCCGCCGCGGTCCAGCTCCTTGAGGACGGCGTGCGGGGTCGCGCACTCCAGGAAGGTCACCGGGGGAACGTCGGAGGCGGGCCTGCGTCCGGCGGCGAGCCGCACCTGCTCACGGGTGTTCGCGTCGTCGCTGTAGACAAGTACGGTGGCGCTCGACTGCATTGTTCCTCCGATTCGACGGCGGTACGGGCTCGGGAGCCGATGCGCGGATGCTACTCCGTCCGACACCGCGTCAACACCGGTTCGGCGGGCGTCGGGATGGGCCGTTCGGGCAGGACACAGGGTCCGGACACACCGAACGGCACCCCCCGGAGTGAGCGCGAGATAAGCGACCGACATAATGTCGGTCGTGGCGACAGCAACGACAGTAGAAACCGGGCACGCGCACCCGTCGGTCAATCGGCCGAACCTCACCAGCGTCGGAACCATCATCTGGCTGAGTTCCGAGCTGATGTTCTTCGCGGCCCTCTTCGCGATGTACTTCACCCTGCGATCGGTGACGGGCGCCGAGCACTGGAAGGAAATGGCGTCCTCGCTGAACCTTCCGTTCTCGGCGACGAACACCACGATCCTGGTGCTCTCCTCCCTCACCTGCCAGCTCGGCGTCTTCGCCGCCGAGCGGGGCGACGTGAAGAAGCTGCGCACCTGGTTCACGATCACGTTCGTGATGGGTGCGATCTTCATCGGAGGCCAGGTCTTCGAGTACACCGAGCTGGTGAAGAAGGACGGCCTCTCGCTGTCCTCCGATCCGTACGGCTCGGTGTTCTACCTGACGACCGGCTTCCACGGCATGCATGTGACGGGCGGTCTGATCGCCTTCCTGCTGGTTCTCGGCAGGACCTACGCGGCCAAGAGGTTCACCCACGAGCAGGCAACCGCCGCCATCGTCGTGTCCTACTACTGGCACTTCGTCGATGTCGTCTGGATCGGCCTCTTCGCCACGATCTACTTGATCAAGTAATCGGGTCCGCAGACCCGACACCATCCCGCATCGACGCAGAAGATCCTGACACCGGGGTAATCCGTGAAAAAGCTCTCCGCACGACGACGCCATCCGCTGGCGGCGCTCGTCGTCCTACTCCTCGCGCTGGCGGCCACCGGGGGGCTGTACGCCGCGTTCGCGCCCGCGGACAAGGCGAAGGCCGACGAAACCGCCCAGTCCCTCGCCATCGACGAGGGCAAGAAGCTCTACTCCGTCGGCTGCGCCAGCTGCCACGGAGCCGGCGGTCAGGGCACCACTGACGGCCCGTCCCTGGTGGGCGTGGGCTCCGCGGCCGTGGACTTCCAGGTCGGCACCGGCCGGATGCCGGCGCAGCAGCCCGGCGCCCAGGTGCCGAAGAAGAAGGTCATCTACTCGCAGGCCGAGATCGACCAGCTCGCCGCGTACATCGCCTCCCTCGGCGCCGGCCCCATCAAGCCGACCGAGAAGCAGTACAGCCCGGAAGGCGCGGACATCGCCAAGGGTGGCGAGCTGTTCCGCACCAACTGCGCCCAGTGCCACAACTTCTCCGGCAAGGGCGGTGCGCTGACGCACGGCAAGTACGCCCCCAGCCTTGAGGGCGTGGAACCGAAGCACCTCTACGAGGCCATGCAGACCGGCCCGCAGAACATGCCGTCGTTCCCCGACACGACGATGCCGCAGAAGCAGAAGCAGGACATCATCGCGTACCTGGACGCCGTGAACAGTGAGAAGACGCCGAGCCCCGGTGGTCTCTCGCTCGGTGGCCTCGGCCCCGTCAGTGAGGGTCTGTTCGCGTGGATCTTCGGACTCGGTGCCCTCATCGCAGTCGCCATCTGGATCGCGGCCCACTCCGCTAAGGCCAAGAAGTCATGAGTAGCCAAGACAATTCCGAGAACCTGCCCAGCGAGCAGGACCCCGAGCACGGCTCGGTAGAGCGCGCCCGCGACCCGTTCGCGGATCCGGGGCTGCCGCCCCACCTGCCGCGCGTCCAGGACATCGACGAGGCGGCAGCCAGGCGCTCCGAGCGCGTGGTCGCCGGTCTCTTCATGCTCTCGATGGTCGCGACGGTCGCCTTCATCGCGTCCTTCGTGATCTTCCCGATCGACAAGATCGTCTACATCTTCCCGTTCGGGCACGTCAGCGCGCTGAACTTCTCCCTGGGTCTGACCCTGGGTGTCGCGCTGTTCTGCATCGGCGCCGGCGCGGTCCACTGGGCCCGCACGCTGATGTCCGACGAGGAGATGTCCGACGAGCGCCACGAGATCTCGGCGCCGCCGGAGGTCCGCGAGAAGGTCATGCAGGACTGGGCGGACGGCGTCCGCGAGTCCGGCTTCGGCCGCCGCAAGCTCATCCGCAACACCATGTACGGCGCGCTGGCCATGGTGCCGCTCGCCGGTGTGGTGCTGCTGCGCGACCTGGGCACCCTGCCCGAGGACAAGCTGCGCAAGACGATGTGGGCCAAGGGCAAGGCCCTCATCAACATGAACACCAACGAGCCGCTTCGTCCCGAGGACGTGGCCGTCGGTTCGCTCACCTTCGCCAAGCCCGAGGGCCTGGAGGAGGACCAGCACGACTTCCAGACCCAGATCGCCAAGGCGGCCCTGATGATCGTCCGGCTCCAGCCGGAGAACATCAAGGACAAGCGCGAGCTGGAGTGGTCGCACCAGGGCATCGTGGCGTTCTCGAAGATCTGCACCCACGTCGGTTGCCCGATCAGCCTGTACGAGCAGCAGACCCACCACGTGCTCTGCCCGTGCCACCAGTCCACCTTCGACCTCTCCGACGGGGCCCGCGTCATCTTCGGCCCGGCCGGTCACGCTCTGCCGCAGCTGCGGATCGGCGTGAACAGCGAGGGTTACCTCGAAGCGCTCGGCGACTTCGAAGAGCCCGTCGGTCCTGCCTTCTGGGAGCGCGGATGAGCACCACCACGACTGACGAACGGCGCGAGCCCGGAAACGGCGAGAAGTTCGCCGACTGGGCCGACGGCCGGCTGGGGATCTACACCCTGGCGAAGACCAACATGCGCAAGATCTTCCCGGACCACTGGTCCTTCATGCTCGGCGAGATCTGCATGTACAGCTTCATCATCATCATCCTCACGGGTGTGTATCTGACGCTGTTCTTCCACCCGAGCATGAACGAGGTCGTCTACGACGGCTCCTACGTTCCGCTCCAGGGTGTGCAGATGTCCGAGGCGTTCAACTCGACCATGCACATCAGCTTCGATGTGCGCGGTGGTCTGCTGATCCGGCAGATCCACCACTGGGCGGCGCTGATCTTCCTCGCGGCGATGTTCGTGCACATGATGCGCGTGTTCTTCACGGGCGCGTTCCGCAAGCCGCGCGAGGTCAACTGGCTCTTCGGCTTCCTGCTGTTCTTCTGCGGCATGTTCACCGGCTTCACCGGCTACTCGCTCCCGGACGACCTGCTCTCGGGCACCGGCGTCCGGTTCATGGAGGGCGCCATCCTGGGCGTGCCGGTCGTCGGCACGTACCTGTCGTTCTTCATCTACGGCGGCGAGTTCCCCGGCGGCGACTTCGTGGCCCGGTTCTACTCGGTCCACATCCTGCTGCTGCCCGGCATCATGCTCGGCCTGATGGTCACCCACCTGATCCTGGTCTTCTACCACAAGCACACCCAATTCGCGGGTCCCGGCCGCACCAACAAGAACGTCGTGGGCGCGCCTCTGCTGCCCGTCTACACGGCCAAGGCCGGCGGCTTCTTCTTCCTGGTGTTCGGTGTCATCGCGGTCATCGCGGCGATCGCCTCGGTCAACCCGATCTGGGAGATCGGCCCGTACCGCCCGGACCAGGTGTCGACCGGCGCCCAGCCCGACTGGTACATGGGCTTCGCCGAAGGCCTCATCCGGGTGATGCCGGGCTGGGAGATCAACCTGTGGGGCCACACGCTGGTCCTCGGTGTGTTCATCCCGCTGGTGATCTTCCCGCTGGTGCTCTTCGCGATCGCGGCCTACCCGTTCATCGAGGCCTGGATCACCAAGGACACCCGCGAGCACCACATCGCCGACCGTCCGCGCAACGCTCCCGTCCGCACCGGCATCGGCGTGGCCTGGATCACCGCGTACATGGTGATGCTGGTCGGTGGTGGCAACGACCTGTGGGCGACCAACTTCCACCTGTCGCTGAACGCCATCACCTGGTTCGTCCGGATCGCGTTCTTCGTCGGCCCGGTCATCGCGTTCATCGTCACCAAGCGGATCTGCCTGGGCCTGCAGCGCCGGGACGCCGAGAAGGTGCTGCACGGTCGTGAGACCGGCATCATCAAGCGGCTGCCGCACGGTGAGTTCGTCGAGGTCCACGAGCCGCTCGACGCGGGCCAGCTGTACAAGCTCACCGCGCACGAGCAGACCCGTCCGCACGAGCTGCCCGCGGCGGTCGACGAGAACGGTGTCAAGCGCAAGGTCTCCCGCATGGAGAAGCTGCGCGTCAAGATCCACAAGGGTTACTACGGCGAGCAGAGCCAGATCGCCAAGCCGACCGTTGAGGAGTACGAGGAGATCACCAGCGGCCACGGCCACCACTGATCCCCTCTCAGCGACACTGCTGTACGCCACACAGCACAGGGGCCCCGTCCACGCGATGGACGGGGCCCTTCGCCGTCCCCCGGGCTGGATAGGGTGTTCCCATCCCTATCCGTCGGTGGACCCAGGAGCGGACCATGAACGTTGTGACCCCGGTCGGCGGCGACAGCGTGGCGGCCTACTCCTGGCCGGGCGTACTGGACGCACTGCTCAGCGGCACCGACCAGAGCGCCGAGGCGACCGCCTGGGCGATGGACTCGATCATGCGCGGCGAGGCGACCGACGCCCAGATCGCCGGGTTCGCGGTGGCCCTGCGCGCCAAGGGTGAGACCGTCAGCGAGATCAGCGGCATGGTCCGCGCGATGTACGAGCACGCCAATGTGATCGAGGTGCCCGGCCGGACCGTGGACATCGTCGGCACCGGCGGCGACGGCGCCAAGACCGTCAACATCTCCACCATGTCCTCGATCGTGGTGGCGGGCACCGGCGCCAAGGTCGTCAAGCACGGCAACCGGGCCGCCTCCTCGGCCAGCGGCGCCTCCGACGTCCTGGAGAAGCTCGGCGTCAACCTGGACCTCACACCCCGGCAGGTCGTCCAGGTCGCCGAGGAGGCGGGCGTCACCTTCTGCTTCGCCGTGAAGTTCCATCCCGCCCTGAGATACGTCGCCGCCGCGCGCCGGGAGCTCGGCATCCGCACCACCTTCAACTTCCTCGGTCCGCTCACCAACCCGGCCCGGGTCAAGGCCCAGGCCACCGGGGTCGCGGACGCGCGCATGGCGCCGATCGTGGCCGGGGTGCTCGCCGAGCGCGGCTCCTCCGCGCTGGTGTTCCGCGGCGACGACGGCATGGACGAACTGACGACCACCGCGACCTCCCGGGTCTGGGTGGTACGGGACGGGGCGGTGCGCGAGGAGTCGTTCGACCCCAGGGACGTGGGCATCGACCTGGTGCCGGTCGAGGCGCTGCGCGGGGCGGACGCCTCGTACAACGCGGACGTCGCCCGGCGGCTGCTCGCCGGCGAGACCGGGCCGGTGCGGGACGCGGTGCTGCTCAACTCGGCGGCGGCGCTCGTCGCCCTCGATCCGGGCGAGGGGAGCCTGGTCGAGCAGATCCGGGCCGGGATCGCCCAGGCGGCCGAGTCGGTGGACTCGGGGGCGGCGCGGCGGGCCCTGGAGCGCTGGGTGGCCGCCAGCAACGCCTGAGGGCCGCCAGGGCCTGTCGTCACATTCCCGCCCGCCCCGCGAGGTGTGACGCAAGGCGCAGTCCGGCATCCGGACTGCGCCTTGCGCGTACGCGGACGTGTGGCAGGATGCTTTCCAAGGTCATGAGTGACAGCGACTACGGCCCCGGCCCGCTGTCCGGCAACCCTCCGTCCGTGGCGGGGTGCCCCGGGTGAAGACCAGGTCGCAGGCAGCGAGGTCTGCGGCAAGCGCGGACCCCTGCGCACTCCCTTCGGAGTGGCGCGCCCCTGGGGTCCTGGTCCTCAAGGGAGCAGTCTCGTGAGCAAGCGAATGCGATAGGGCCTCCGGCCCCTCTCTCTGTACACCTCCGCGGGCCCCTCTTGCCCGTGTTCGAGGTCAACCCCCGTGCACCCGGCGCCAGTTGGACTGCCGCCGCCGTGCCGTGGGGCTCCACAGTCATTTCGTCGCGCCTCGTCCTGCCGGGAGAATCCGCCATGTCCGCATACGCCGCCACGCCCGCCGCCACTTCCGCCGCCGCCTCCGACTCCGTCGCGGCCTCCGCCGCCGAACCCTGCTGTGCGGCGCCGCTGCCGGTGCTCGGCCGGGACGTCACCGTGCCGCTGGTCACCGGCGGCGAGGTGACGTACGCGGCGCTCGACTACGCGGCGAGCGCCCCGGCCCTCCAGCGGGTGTGGGACGACGTGGCCGCGTACGCCCCCTACTACGGCAGCGTGCACCGCGGCGCGGGCTACCTCTCGCAGCTGTCCACGGACCTGTTCGAGAACAGCAGGGCGGCGGTGGCGGAGTTCCTGGACTGCCGCGCGGGCGACCAGATCGTGTTCACCCGCTCGACGACGGACTCCCTGAACCTCCTCGCCCAGGTGATCCCGGCCGACTGCCAGGTCTTCGTCTTCGAGACCGAGCACCACGCGTCACTGCTGCCGTGGCGGGACGCGCGGGTGACCTACCTCAACGCGCCGCGTACGCCGCGCCAGGCGGTGGAAACGCTGGATCGGGCCCTGTCCGACCGCGATCTGTACGGCCCGGCCCTGGTCTGCGTGACCGGCGCCTCCAACGTCACGGGCGAGCTGTGGCCGGTGAAGGAGCTGGCGGCGGTGGCGCACGCGCACGGGGCGCGGATCGTGCTCGACGCGGCGCAGCTGGCGCCCCACCACCCCGTCTCCGTACAGGAGTTGGACGTCGACTGGATCGCCTTCTCGGGCCACAAGCTGTACGCGCCGTTCGGCTCCGGAGTGCTGGCGGGCCGCGCGGACTGGCTGCAGGAGTCCGAGCCGTACCTCGCGGGCGGCGGCGCCTCCCGCAAGGTCGCCCGGCGCGCGGACGGCGGGGTGGACGTCGAGTGGCACACCACGGCCGCCCGCCACGAGGCCGGCTCCCCGAACGTGATCGGCGTGTACGCCATCGCCGCCGCCTGCAAGGCGCTGACCGAGGCGGGCTTCGAAGGTCTGGTGGAGCGGGAGAATCACCTGATCGCGAAGGTGCGGGAGGGACTGGCGGAGGTTCCCGAGGTCCGCGTCCTCTCCTTGTTCGGCGATGACGCGCCCCGGGTCGGCGTGATCTCGTTCGTGGTGGACGGCTGGAACAGCTCGCACTTCGCGGCGGCGCTGTCGGCGGAGTACGGGATCGGCGTCCGCGACGGCCTGTTCTGCGCGCACCCCCTGGTACGCACGCTCCTCGGCAGCGAGCCGCAGGAGCCGGGCGAGTGCGGGGCGCCCGAGGCGGAGCCGGGCGAACGCTCCCTCAACGCGATCCGCGTCAGCTTCGGGGCGGGGACGCCGGACGAGCATGTGGAGCGGTTCGTGGGGGCGGTGCGGGAGTTGGTGCGGGACGGTGCGAAGTGGACGTACCACACGGAGGAGGGCCGCTGCGTCCCGGCGGTGTGACGGTCGCCCGCTTCCCGGGCTGCGCCCGGCCCCTGTTTGTCCGCGGGTTCGGTGGGGGCTGGTCGCGCAGTTCCCCGCGCCCCCAGGTGGTCCTGTCT
>NZ_JBHWUR010000060.1:0-45889 GCF_042737755.1 Streptomyces sp. NPDC059994 | reverse complement strand
CCCCACACCCCCGGAGGGTTCAGGGAAGGGGCGGGGAGGGGCCCACTACGCCAACTACGCCAGCAGCGCCGGGATCGTCGCCTCGTGGGTCTCCCGCAGCTCCGCAAGCGGCACGCTGAACTCGCCCTGGACCTCCACCGACTCGCCGTCGACGACGCCGATCCGGGTCGCGGGCAGGCCCCGCGCCCCGCACATGTCCGTGAAGCGGAGCTCCTCGCTGCGCGGGACCGCCACGATCGCGCGGCCCGCCGACTCGCTGAACAGGAACGTGAAGGCGGACAGCCCGTCCGGGACGACCAGGCGAGCGCCGTGACCGCCACGCAGGCAGGACTCGACCACGGCCTGGACCAGACCGCCGTCGGACAGGTCGTGCGCCGCGTCGATCATGCCGTCGCGCGAGCCGGAGATGAGGATCTCGCCGAGGAGCTTCTCCCGGTCCAGGTCCACCCTCGGCGGCAGCCCGCCCAGGTGGTCGTGGATCACCTGGGACCACGCCGAGCCGCCGAACTCCTCCCGCGTGTCGCCCAGGAGGTACAGCAGCTGCCCCTCCTGCGCGAACGCGATCGGCGTACGGCGGTTCACGTCGTCGATCACACCGAGGACGGCGACGACCGGCGTCGGGTGGATCGCCGTGTCACCGGTCTGGTTGTAGAGCGAGACGTTGCCGCCGGTCACCGGGGTGCCGAGCTGGAGGCAGCCGTCGGCCAGGCCGCGCGTGGCCTCGGCGAACTGCCACATCACGTCCGGGTCCTCGGGCGAGCCGAAGTTCAGGCAGTCGGAGATGGCGAGGGGCTTCGCGCCGGAGGCCGCCACGTTGCGGTACGCCTCCGCCAGCGCCAGCTGCGCACCCGTGTACGGGTCGAGCTTCGCGTACCGGCCGTTGCCGTCCGTCGCCATCGCGACCCCGAGGTTCGACTCCTCGTCGATGCGGACCATGCCCGCGTCCTCGGGCTGCGCCAGGACCGTGTTGCCCTGCACGAACCGGTCGTACTGGTCCGTGATCCAGGACTTGGAGGCCTGGTTGGGGGAGCCGACCAGCTTCAGGACCTGCGCGCGCAGCTCCTCGCCGGACCGCGGACGCGGCAGCTTGCCCGCGTCGTCGGCCTGGAGCGCGTCCTGCCAGGAGGGACGGGCGTACGGACGCTCGTACACCGGGCCCTCGTGGGCCACGGTCCGCGGCGGTACGTCCACGATCTGCTCGCCGTGCCAGAAGATCTCCAGGCGCTCGCCGTCCGTCACCTCACCGATGACGGTGGCGATGACGTCCCACTTCTCGCAGATCTCCATGAACCGCTCGACGTACCGCGGCTCGACGACCGCGCACATCCGCTCCTGCGACTCGCTCATGAGGATTTCCTCGGGCGAGAGCGTCGCGTCGCGCAGCGGGACCGTATCCAGCTCCACGCGCATACCGCCCGAGCCCGCCGAAGCCAGCTCCGAGGTCGCACAGGACAGGCCCGCGCCACCCAGGTCCTGGATGCCCGCGACCAGCTTCTCCTTGAAGATCTCCAGGGTGCACTCGATGAGGAGCTTCTCCTGGAAGGGGTCACCGACCTGGACCGCCGGACGCTTGGCCGGACCGGTCGACTCGAAGGTCTCCGAGGCCAGGACCGACACACCGCCGATGCCGTCGCCACCCGTACGGGCGCCGTACAGGATCACCTTGTTGCCGGGGCCGGACGCCTTCGCGAGGTGGATGTCCTCGTGCTTCATCACGCCGATGCACCCGGCGTTGACCAGCGGGTTGCCCTGGTAGCACTCGTCGAAGACGACCTCGCCGCCGATGTTCGGCAGGCCGAGGCAGTTGCCGTAGCCGCCGATGCCCGCGACCACGCCCGGCAGGACGCGCTTGGTGTCGGGGTGCTCGGCCGCGCCGAAGCGCAGCGGGTCGACGACCGCGACCGGGCGGGCGCCCATCGCCAGGATGTCGCGGACGATGCCGCCGACACCGGTGGCCGCGCCCTGGTAGGGCTCGATGTACGAGGGGTGGTTGTGGGACTCCACCTTGAAGGTGACCGCGTAGCCCTGGCCGACGTCGACGACGCCCGCGTTCTCGCCGATGCCGACGAGCATCGCGTCGTTCTCGGGGACCTTCTCGCCGAACTGGCGCAGGTGGACCTTGCTGCTCTTGTACGAGCAGTGCTCCGACCACATCACGGAGTACATGGCGAGCTCGGCGCCGGTGGGGCGGCGGCCCAGGATCTCGCGGATCCGGGCGTACTCGTCCTCCTTGAGGCCGAGCTCCTTCCAGGGCTGCTCGACGTCGGGCGTCCCGGTGGCGTGCTTGACGGTGTCGAGGCTCATCAGGCGTTGACCAGCTTCTTGAGGATCGAGGTGAAGAAACCGAGGCCGTCGGTGCGGCCGGTGCCGACCAGCGGCTCCACGGCGTGCTCGGGGTGCGGCATCAGGCCGACGACGTTGCCGGCGGCGTTGGTGATGCCCGCGATGTCGCGCAGCGACCCGTTGGGGTTCATGTCGAGGTAGCGGAAGGCGACGCGGCCCTCGGCCTCAAGCTCGTCGAGCGTGCGCTCGTCGGCCACGTACCGGCCGTCCATGTTCTTGAGCGGGACACTGATCTCCTGCCCGGCCGTGTAGTCGGCCGTCCAGGCGGTCTCGCTCGTCTCCACCCGCAGCTTCTGCTCGCGGCAGATGAAGTGCAGGTGGTTGTTGCGGAGCATGGCGCCCGGCAGCAGGTGCGACTCGGTCAGGATCTGGAAGCCGTTGCAGATGCCGAGGACCGGCATCCCGGCCTTCGCCTGCTCGATGATCGTCTCCATCACCGGCGAGAAGCGGGAGATGGCTCCGGCCCGCAGATAGTCGCCGTAGGAGAAGCCTCCGGCCAGGACGACCGCGTCGACCTGCTTCAGGTCCTTGTCGCGGTGCCACAGCGACACCGGCTCGGCACCCGCGATCCGCACGGCCCGCAGGCTGTCGCGGTCGTCGAGCGTCCCGGGGAAGGTGACGACACCGATGCGAGCAGTCACTTGGACTCCTCGACCTTCACGGTGAAGTCCTCGATGACGGTGTTGGCGAGGAACGTTTCAGCCATCTCGTGGATGCGGGCGAGGGCGGCCTCGTCGAGGGGCCCTTCCACATCGAGCTCGAAACGCTTCCCCTGGCGGACATCCGCGATCCCCTCGAAGCCGAGACGGGGCAGTGCGCGCTGCACCGCCTGTCCCTGCGGGTCGAGGATCTCCGGCTTGAGCATGACGTCGACTACGACGCGTGCCACTGGCACTCCCGTGGTGGTGTGGTGCGAAGGCGGTTCCCTCAGAGTACCCGGCCGGAAAATCTACGCGAGTAGATATCGGAGGTGTCCGATCACGTTCCGGTTTCGGTCGCGACAACACGTGGGAAAAATCCCGGGAAAAACGGTCCATGCACATTGCGGTCGGACACGCGGATGCAATTGGCTGGGCTTCACAATGCAATGCCTGCCGCTGTACAAAGGTTTCTCAGGGGAAACCCGAGCGAAACAGCATTGCTCCAAAACTGCCGGAAGGCCGGGATCGCCGCACGTCAGACACGTGGGAACGGCGGACCGTAGGAAGGAACCGATATCCGTGGCTCAACGCGTAGTGGTCACGCTCTCCGACGACCTGGACGGCGGAGAAGCGGCGGAAACGGTCACGTTCGGCCTGGACGGGAAGGCCTACGAGATCGACCTCAATCCCGCCAATGCAAAGAAACTGCGCAAGGCCCTCGCCCCGTTCGTCGAGGCGGGCCGCAAGCAGTCGAAGTCCGGGAAGGCGTTCCGGCACACGGCCGTCGCCCCCGACCCGGCGGCGGTCCGCGCCTGGGCCCGGTCGAACCAGATGGAGGTGCCCGCGCGCGGCCGCATCCCCAAGAAGGTCTACGAGGCGTTCGGCGCGGCGGTCTGAGGGCGCCCGAGGACGAGCGGTTGCCGGGGCCCCGGACTGGCGGCCCCGGCAGCCGAGTTGCGTTGCACCCGGGGTGATCAGCTAGAGTCTGGAGCACGCCGAGGGGCGAGGCCGGAAGGCCGAGTCCCCAGCAGCGTGCGGGTGTAGTTCAGTAGTAGAACATCCCCCTTCCAGGGGGAAGGCGCAGTGTGCAATTCCTGTCACCCGCTCTGCATCGCTTACCGACCACAGTTGTGGATCAGGTACAGTGGTGTTCGCACCGCCGGTGAGAGCCAGGCGGCAGCAATGCGGACGTGGCTCAGTTGGTAGAGCATCACCTTGCCAAGGTGAGGGTCGCGAGTTCGAATCTCGTCGTCCGCTCAGGAAGCAAAGGCCCCGGTCATCACGACCGGGGCCTTTGTCGTTTCCCCAGGCAAGCGCTGCTGACATTTGTCATCCCGACCCATGACACCCCGCACTGCCCCCGGCCCCCATCCGGCGGAACGCTGGACGCATGCCAGATGTGATCGAGGTCGAGGAGCTGCGGCGCACTTACGCCGGGGGCTTCGAGGCCGTTCGTGGAATCTCCTTCTCCGTGGCGCGCGGCGAGCTCTTCGCGCTGCTCGGCACCAACGGCGCGGGCAAGACGTCCACCGTCGAGCTGCTCGAAGGCCTCGCCCCGCCGAGCGCCGGATCCGTCCGGGTGCTCGGCCACGACCCGTACACCGAGCGCGCCGCCGTACGCCCCCGCACCGGGGTGATGCTCCAGGAGGGCGGCTTCCCGTCCGAGCTGACGGTGGCCGAAACCGTACGGATGTGGGCGGGATGTACGAGTGGTACAGAAAAGGGGGCGCGGCGAAGCCGCTCGGTGAGGGGTGGTGGTCGGGCGACGGGTGGGCCGGTGGGCGAGGCGCTGGAGCTCGTCGGGCTCACCCGGCGCGCGGACGTACGCGTCAAGCAGCTGTCCGGCGGCGAGAAGCGGCGGCTCGATCTCGCCCTCGCCCTGCTCGCCCGGCCCGAGGTGCTCTTCCTCGACGAGCCGACCACCGGCCTGGACGCCGAGGGCCGCCACACCACCTGGGAGCTGGTCCGCGAACTGCGCAACGCGGGCACCACCGTGCTGCTGACCACCCACTACCTGGAGGAGGCCGAGGCGCTCGCCGAGCGGCTCGCGATCCTCCACGAGGGGCGCATCGCCGCAGCCGGGCGCGTGGACGAGGTGGTCGCCGCCCAGCCCTCGCACCTCTCCTTCGAGCTGCCCGACGGCTACCACCTGGGCGACCTCCCGCCGCTCGCCCGGCTCGGGGTCGCCGGCCACGAGATCGAGGGCCGGACCGTACGGCTGAAGACCACCGCGCTCCAGCACGCCGCCACCGAGCTGCTGCTGTGGGCCCGGGACAGCCGCGTCGAGCTGCACGGCCTCGACATCCGGGCCGCCTCCCTCGAAGAAGCCTTCCTGCAGATCGCCCGCGAACAGGAGCCGACCCGATGAGCACCACGGCCGTCGAACCGCGCGTCGGGACGCCCTCGCCCAGCACCCCCGCCTCCCGGATGAAGGCGCTCGCCCGCGCCGAACTCACCCTGCTCGGCCGCAACAAGGCGGCGATGTTCACCGCGCTCGTGCTGCCCGCGATGCTCACCTTCTCCATGAGTTCGGCCGCGCGCGGAATGGACCTGAAGGACACCGGGCTGACCGTCGGCACGGTCCTGCTGCCCGGCTCGCTCGGCTACGTGCTGCTCTTCGCCGTCTACTCGGCCCTCGTCGGCGTCTTCGTCGTACGCCGTGAGGAGCTCGTCCTGAAGCGGCTGCGCACCGGCGAGCTGCGGGACCGCGAGATCCTCGCCGGTGCCGCGCTCCCGCCGGTGGCGCTGGCGCTCGTGCAGTGCGTGCTGCTGGCGGCCGGCTGCACCGTCGTGATGGACATGGCCGCGCCCCGCGCGGTGTGGCTCGCGGTGGCCGGACTCGCCCTGGGAACCGCCCTGATGTGCGTCCTCGCGGCGGCGACCGCGGCCTTCACCCGGTCCGCGGAGGCCGCGCAGATCTCGGTGATGCCGATGCTGCTCCTGTCGATGGTGGGCTCCGGCATGGTCGTACCGGTGGACCTCATGCCCGACGCGATGGCGCAGGTCTGCGAACTGCTGCCGCTCTCCCCGGCGATCGCCCTGATCAGGGGCGGCTGGACCGGCGCGCTCGACACCGGCGAGGTGCTCGGCCGGCTCGCCACGGCGGTGGCCTGGACGCTGCTCGGCGTGTTTGCTGTACGCAAGTGGTTCCGCTGGGAACCACGGCGCTGACACAGGGGGATGACGGGTGCTCGGTCGGATACGCCGGATCAGCGGCTGGCGGCGGCGCTGGCAGGCGCGCAGCAGGATCCAGAAGATGGACCTGTACACGCGCAACACCATGAAGTCGATGCTCTGGTTCTTCCTGCTGACCTGGGGCGGCCTCCCGCTGCTCGCGGCCGGCCCCCGCAGCGCGCTGGTCACCGCGCTCAGCGTGGCACTGCTCGTGCTGAACATCGCGCAGGGCGTCGTCGGCACCCGCCGGATCGGCCCGGCCTACGACGACTACCTCGGCCACGGCACCTTCCCCCGCCGCCTCCTGGCAGCCCCGGCCGTGCTGCTCGGCGTCGGCACCGCCCTGCTCGCGGCGCTCACCGCCATGGACTCGCG
Organism: Streptomyces sp. NPDC059994; assembly: GCF_042737755.1. Lineage (NCBI taxonomy): Bacteria > Bacillati > Actinomycetota > Actinomycetes > Kitasatosporales > Streptomycetaceae > Streptomyces > Streptomyces sp. NPDC059994. Next base: position 39,356 of record NZ_JBHWUR010000060.1, on the reverse strand, counting down.
CAGCGCCTTCCCGCTGCTCCTCACCGACCTGCCGATCGCGCTGATGATCCCGTACGCCCTGCTGGTCCCGGCCCGCACCTTCCTGCTGCACTGCCTGGGGTACGCGGCCGCGGTCGTCGCCTTCTTCGCGGCGGCCGGGGTGCGGGGCATGGAGCTGGTCGCGCCGCTGCCGATGGTGGTGGCCACCGGCGCCCTGATGCTGATCACGGTCCGGCCCGGCGCCTGGGGGCTGCGGAACATGTGGCAGGCCGAGGAGGCCAAGGACGTCCAGGCGCGGCTCGCCGTCGCCGAGGAACGGCTGCGCTTCGGGCGGGACATGCACGACGTCCTGGGCCGCAACCTCGCGGTGATCGCCCTCAAGAGCGAGCTCGCCGTGCAGTTGGCCGAGCGCGGACGGCCCGAGGCGGTGGCCCAGATGATCGAGGTCCAGCGCATCGCGCGGGAGTCGCAGCGAGAGGTACGGGAAGTGGTGCGCGGATACCGCGAGGCGGACCTGGCCGTCGAACTCGACGGCGCCCGGGGCGTGTTGGAGGCCGCCGGGATCGACTGCGCGGTCACGGGCGCGGCGGACGGGCTCCCCGCCGGGGTGCAGTCGGCGCTCGGCTGGGTGGTGCGCGAGGCCACCACCAATGTGCTGCGGCACGGAAACGCGCGCAGATGCGCGATCCGGCTCGCGGCCGACGGCCCGGCCGTCACCCTGGTCGTGGAGAACGACGGCGTCCCCGACCGCGCCCCCGCCGCCCCCGGCTCGGGCCTGGCGGGGCTGCGCGAACGGCTCGCCCCGATGGGCGGCACGCTGGAGGCGGCGCGCACGGGCGAACGCTTCCTGCTGACGGTGACCGTGCCGCTGCACAGCGCCGCGGAACTGGCCGAGGAGCTGACCGTATGACGACGTCCGACCCGGCACCGGCGTCCGGAGCGGGGGCGGGTTCCGGGGACGCGCGGACACGCGGACCGGGGGCGCCCCTGCGCGTCCTGCTCGCCGACGACGAGCATCTGATCCGGGGCGCGCTCGCCGCGCTGCTCGGCCTCGAAGACGATCTGACCGTGGTCGCGGAGGCCGCGTCCGGGCCCGAGGCGCTGGCGATGGCGCGGGCGCACCGGCCCGATGTGGCCGTGCTGGACCTGGAGATGCCGGGGGCGGACGGTGTGAGTGTCGCCACATCCCTGCGGGCCGAGCTGCCCGGCTGCCGCACCATGATCGTGACGAGCCACGGGCGGCCCGGCCACCTCAAGCGGGCACTCGCGGCCGGGGTGCGCGGCTTCGTACCGAAGACCGTGAGCGCCCGCACACTCGCCGAGATCATCCGGTCCGTGCACGCGGGAAACCGCTATGTGGACCCTGAGTTGGCGGCCGACGCGATCTCCGCCGGGGACTCTCCGCTGACCGCTCGCGAGGCGCAGGTGCTTGAGCTGGCGGCGGACGGGGCGCCCGTCGCGGAGATCGCGGAGCGCGCCGGACTCTCCCCGGGAACAGTCCGGAACTACCTCTCCTCGGCCGCCACGAAGCTCGGTGCCGAGAACCGTCATACGGCCGTGCGTCTCGCACGCCGCCGCGGGTGGGTATAGTTAGCTGCGCGCTACGGCGCATGCGGACGTGGCTCAGTTGGTAGAGCATCACCTTGCCAAGGTGAGGGTCGCGAGTTCGAATCTCGTCGTCCGCTCAGCGAAAGAAGCCCCCGGTCGGATCTCCGACCGGGGGCTTCTTCGTGTGCTCAGCTCCAGCTGGTGCCGGTCAGCTGCTCGTACGCCTCCAGGTACTTGGCGCGGGTGGCGTCCACGACGTCCTGCGGCAGCGGGGGCGGCGGCTGCTCGCCGTGGCGGTCCCAGCCGGACGCGGCGGAGGTCAGCCAGTCGCGCACGTACTGCTTGTCGTACGACGGCTGTGCGCGGCCGGGCTCCCAGGTCTCGGCGGGCCAGAAGCGCGAGGAGTCGGGCGTGAGCACCTCGTCGGCGATCACCAGCCGGTCCTCGCCGTCGACGGTCTCGAAGCCGAACTCGAACTTGGTGTCCGCGAGGACGATGCCCCGGTCGCGGGCGATGTCGCGGGCGCGGCCGTAGACGGCGAGGGTCGTCTGGCGCAGCAGCGCGGCGGTCTCCGCGCCGACCTGGCGGGCGACCTCCTCGTACGAGACGTTCTCGTCGTGGTCACCGACGGCGGCCTTGGTGGCGGGCGTGAAGATCGGCGCGGGCAGCTCGGAGCCGTTGCTGAGCCCCTCGGGCAGGGCGAGCCCGCAGACCGTACGGGACTCGTCGTACTCGACGAGGCCGGAGCCGGTGAGGTAGCCGCGCGCCACGCACTCGACCGGGACCATCCGCAGCGACTTGCAGATGAGCGTGCGCCCGGCCCAGTCGGCGGGGGCGCCGTCGGGGAGCTCGGTGGAGAGCACGTGGTGGGGGACGAGGTCGGCCAGCCGGTCGAACCACCAGAGCGAGAGCTGGGTGAGCACCCGGCCCTTGTCGGGGATCTCGGTCGGCAGCACCCAGTCGTACGCGGACATCCGGTCGCTGGCGACCATCACCAGGTCGCCGGCCTCGTTCTGGTAGAGGTCGCGCACCTTGCCCGTGTGGAGGTGGGTGAGGCCCGGAACCTGAATCGGCTCGGGCTTTTCTACAAATCCGGACACGGTTCCTCCGCGTAGATTGATCCAGGAGCGCTTCCGATTCTCTCGCACGCGACGGGTACCCCGTGACGGGGGCTCGTCGCGGCCGCCAGGGCCTGTCGTCACCTTCCCGTCGTCAGCCGAAGGGCGGCCCCGCGGGGTCTGGTGCGTGCTCTCGGCGTGCCGGGCGGAAGTCCTCGCCCTGGACGTACTTGGGCTCCCGCCCGGTGCGGCGAGTGGGGGTCCCCCTGCTCGAAGAGCTCGGGGAAGCGTGCCAGGCGTAACGGGGCAGGCGGGAAATCGGCGACAGGCCCTAGTCCCTCTTGCAGATGCGGTCGAGGAGGTTGGCGGTGGCGCGCTGGATGCGGGGGTCGGTGTGGCCGGGCCGGTCGAGCGCCGGGGACCAGGCGAAGGTGCCGGAGGCGAAGACGAGCGCGCCGGAGGGGGCCCGGTAGAGGGAGGTCTCCTGGTGCCGGACGGCCCCTTCGCTGTCGCGGTACGGCGAGTGGGCGAGCAGGATGCGGTCCTGGTGCTCGGGGAGCGCGGTGCGCGGGAAGTAACGATCGGCCTCGCCCGCCACCAGCCCGTCGATCTCGTCCCCCTCGCCCGCGCCGGTGGCCTCCCAGAGCCAGTGACCGGCGTTCCGCACGACCAGCGGGGACGGCTCGGGCACCCGCCCCGTGTACTGGATCCCCAGCAACTGCTGTTCGGGACGGGCGACTTCGCGCCACAGCGCGGGCTTCCCGGGTCCGCGCCGCTTGCGGCAGGTCAGCAGCCGGTCGGCGACTCCGGACGGCGAGGGCGCGAGTTCGACCTGCCAGTACAGCGTGTTGGCGGAGAGGAACACCAGCGAGGTGCCGTGCTCCCGGGCGAGCTCGACGGTGCGGCGCATGGGGGCCGACCAGTACTCGTCGTGGCCGGGGAAGACGAGCCCCCGGTAGCGGGTGGGGTCGATGCGCCCGGCGTGCAGATCGCGGGTGTCGGCGTACGCGAGGTCGTATCCGTACCGCTCGGCCCACCGGATGAAGTCGTACGCGTGCCCGACGTGCAGCGGCAGCCCCGCGCCGGCATAGGGCCGGTCGAAGGACACCGTGATGGCGGCGTCCTCCTCGCCGAGCAGCCGCCCGTCCCCGTCCCAGGCGTGGTAGAGCGAGGCGCCGGTGCGGCCGTCCTCGGGGAAGAGGTTGTAGGCCTGCCAGGTGATGTCGGGCAGCAGGAGCAGCAGATCGGCCGGGTGGCTGTCGCGCACGGTGAACGGGATGTGCGACCGGTACCCGTCGGCGGTGGTGAGCACGGCCACGTACGCGCCGATCGAGGCGTGTGACGGGACCTGGTACCGCCACGAGAGCCACCAGTGGTGGCAGGAGACGGTCCGGTTGGCGGCGAGCGGTGCGGGCTGCACGATCCCGGCGAGCCGGGGACTGGTGGAGACATGGGCGGCACCATCGCCCCCGTAGTGCCCGATCCGATAGATATCGACCGAAAACTGCTGCGGCGGATCGACGGTGATATGGAAATCGATCGCCTCACCGGGCGCGACGGCCCCGGTGGAGGCGAACCCCTTGATCTGCTTCCGTACGTCGTCGGCGGTACGGGGCCCGGAGGCGCTGCCGGTGCCGGCGCGGGCGGGCTCGACGTACCAGGGCACCACGTGCCCGGTGTCGTCGAAGTAGTGCTCCCCACCACGCAGCCAGGGCAATGGCCCCTGCCCGAAGGGATCGGAGACGGCGTGCGCGAGCGCCCCCGACTCCCACCGCCGGATCTGCTCCGCCCCCATACCACTCCCCTCCTCCACTCCCCCGACACCGCCGGTCAGCGGTCGGTCTCCAGCACATCACATAACGCGCGCACTCCGTCACTGTTCGTCGTGAATTGACTCGATACGGAAGGGGATACTCCGTTTAGGGGGCCGGGCGCGAACCGTCTGTGGCCCTTCTGGCCCGGTGTGCGTCTGCGGGTTGTGCGTGGCTGGGCACGCAGTTCCCCGCACCCCTGGGAATTGTGGTCACCGGGGTTGCCGCAGGGATCGCCCCGCAGGGGCGCTTTCAGGGGCGCGGGGAACTGCGCGACCAGCCACAGACGGCCTCCAGACGAACGGGGAGCGGGGTGCAGGGGCCCGCAGGCCCCGCGAGGGGTGCAGGGGCCGCAGGGGCCGCCAGGGGTGCAGGGGCCGCCAGGGGTGCAGGCCCCGCCAGGGGTGCAGGCCCCGCCAGGGGTGCAGGCCCCGCCAGGGGTGCAGGGGGCCTAGCCCCCGGGAACCCGCCTCCACCTCCACCCACCCCCGGAGGGTCCAGGTGAAGGGGCGGGGAGGGGCCGAACCCCCGTCACACCAGCCGCACCGGCTTCTCCGCCCGCACCCCCACCGCCACCAACCACCGCCGAAGCGGCTCCGCATCCCCCTCCTCCAGCAACGCGAGCACCCGGGAAGCCAGATCCCCCTTCCGCTCCCCGCCCACCAGCAGCGCCGGCCCGTCCAGCCAGTCGAGCCCCGGCGCCGCCCCCGCCGTGTCGACCGCCGCGCAGCACACCATCGCCGTGACGTGGTCGGCCAGCAGTTCCCGCCCCGTCCGCGGCGGCTGGAGCGGGAAGAGCGGGACCGAGTCGCCCCACACGTCCGCCGAAGGCGGGGGCGGACCCGCCGCCTCCTCGACGGCCACGGCCACCTCGATGCCCGCGGCCAGCGCCTCCCCGTCCTGCCCGGCGAGATGCTCAAGCACCCGCGCCAGCGTCGGGGCGGCGGGCTCCGCACCCGGCCGCGTCCCCATCCCGTCGAGCACGCGGTGCAGCCGGGCCGCCTCCGCACGCCACTTCCGGTCGACGACTTCCTCCGGATAGTGCTGCCAGTCCACCGGCGACCAGTCGGGCCCGGGCTCGGCCGGGCCGCCGTGGAACAGCCGGGCGGCGAGCAGCGAGGCCGCCTCGTCGGCCGCCCCCGGCTCTTCGAGGAGGTCGCACGCGGGCCGCTCACCGAGCCGGGACGCGAACCCCTCGGCCAGCCGGTCCCGCCGCGACAGCTCGGTCAGCGCCGAGACGACCCCGGCGTCGAGCCGGGAGGGCCACCGCCCCATCCGCCAGGCGGGCAGCGCGACCCGGGTGAGCAGCCGGTCCCAGCCCGCGTAGGCGAGCCCGACCTGCTCCTGGGCGACGATCCGCAGCCCGTAGTCCACGGTCTGGGCCCGCTCGGAGGCCGCAGCCGCGACCCCCCGTTCCATCTCGGCGGCGTGCGACCGGCAGCCGCGCAGCAGCAGCCGCGCGACCGGGCCGACGAAGCCGAGCACCAGCCGCGCCCCCCGGCCCGCGCCGGGCCCGCTGGTCACGGCGACGGCCGCGTCCAGGCCCCGTACGAAACGGCGGGCCGAGGCTATGTCGGGCTGCGCGGACGGCCCGGTGCCGGCCACCACGGGCGCCAGGATGGCCCGCAGCTCACCGACCCGCATCCACCACAGGAACGGCGACCCGATGACGAGGACGGGCGCGGCGTCGGTGCGGCGCCGCACTCCAGGTATGCCCAGCGGGCCGTGGCCCAGCCGCTTCCGTACCGAATGGGCCGGGTGGGTGCGGTCCTCCAGCCAGCTGTCGCAGTCCGGGGTGAGCGCTATGGCCGAGGGCGCGGGCACGTCGAGCCGGTCGGCCAGGTCCCTCACCAGCCGGTACAGATCCGGCGCCGAGGACTCGGCCAGCTCGACCGTCGGAGAGAGCGCGGGCGTCGCCCGTACGATCACGGCCGTGACCGCGGCGGCGGCCAGCAGCACCACGGCCGCCGCGCCCGTCACCGCCCAGCGGGCCGTGGCCCAGCCGCGCCCGTCGATCCGGCCCTGCACGTCCGCGACGAGCAGCACGACGGCGACGGCCGCCGGCAGCAGAGCGAAGGCCAGCGCCCGGCTGCGTACCCGCAGCACTGCCAGCGCTCGCGAGCGCGCAGACCGCGCGCCCGCCTCACCACCCATCCCGGAACCGGACACGGCCGGACGTCACCCCCTCTGCCCTGCGTCGGCGTTGCTCACTCCCCCACTGTGGCACCCCCCACTGACATCGCAATGCCGGTGACCCAAGTGCCGGACCGCTCCCGCCGCACCCTAGTTGCGCCCCCGCCACCCGTCATCCGGATGGCCCACCCGTCACTCGATGGAATGGCTTTGGGGTGGGGTTGGGTGGGGGTTGGGCGGGGTTGCAGGGGGCCGACGCAGCCGCCGAGCCCAAAAAGGTCCGGGACGCGGCCCCGACGAGGCCGCGCCCCGGACCAGGGCACCAGAGGAAGACATCAGAGGCAGACGCCCCGCGTCACACCTGCGCGTCCGCCGCCTTCCGGGCGATGTCCGTACGGTGCTGCGCCCCGTCGAGCCGGATGCGCCCGACCGCCGCATACGCCCGCTCGCGGGCCTGCGCCAAGTCCGCCCCGGTCGCGGTGACCGAAAGAACCCGTCCGCCCGCACTCACCACCGCGTCGCCGTCCCGCCGCGTCCCCGCGTGCAGGACGTACGCGTGCGGCGCGTCCTGGGCCGCGACCTCGTCGAGCCCGTCGATCGGGTCGCCCGTCCGGGGCGTACCGGGGTAGTTGTGCGACGCCACGACGACCGTGACCGCGGCGTCGTCGCGCCAGGCCAGCGTCGGCTGTACGTCCAGCGTCCCGTTGGCCGAGTGCAGCAGTACGCCCGCGAGCGGCGTCTTCAGCCGGGCCAGGACGACCTGCGTCTCGGGGTCGCCGAAGCGGGCGTTGAACTCGATGACGCGCACGCCGCGCGAGGTGATCGCGAGGCCGGCGTACAGCAGCCCGGAGAACGGGGTGCCACGGCGCCGCAGTTCGTCGACCGTCGGCTGGAGCACGCTCGCCATGACCTCGTCGACGAGCTTGGGGTCGGCCCACGGCAGCGGCGAGTACGCGCCCATGCCACCGGTGTTGGGGCCCTCGTCGCCGTCGAGCGCGCGCTTGAAGTCCTGCGCGGGCTGCAACGGCAGCACGGTCACGCCGTCCGTGATCGCGAAGAGCGAGACCTCGGGGCCGTCGAGGAACTCCTCGATGACCACACGGTCGCAGGCCAGCGCGTGGGCGCGGGCCTCCTCGACGTCCTCGGTGACGACGACGCCCTTGCCGGCCGCGAGACCGTCGTCCTTGACGACGTACGGGGCGCCGAACGCGTCCAGCGCCTCGTCGATCTCGGCCGGGGTGGTGCACACATAGCTGCGGGCGGTCGGCACGCCGGCGGCGGCCATCACGTCCTTGGCGAAGGCCTTGGAGCCCTCCAGCCGCGCCGCCTCGCCCGAGGGTCCGAAGCAGGGGATGCCCACGGCCCGTACGGCGTCGGCCACCCCGGCGACCAGCGGCGCCTCGGGCCCGACGACCACCAGGTCGCTGTGGAGCGAGGCCGCGAGGCGGGCGACCGCCTCGCCGTCCAGCTGGTCCACGGGGTGGAGTTCGGCGACCTCCGCGATCCCGGCGTTGCCGGGGGCGCAGTGCAGCGCCGTCACGTCGGGGTCGAGGGACAGGGAACGGCACAGGGCGTGCTCGCGGGCGCCGCCGCCGATGACAAGGACCTTCACGGCAGCCAGCCTAGCCGGAGTGGCGGATTCTCCCTCGTACGGGTCACCGAACCCCGTACCGCTACTCGTTCGTATATTCCTCCACCACCGTCGCACCGAGCTCGCGGACGATGAGGTCGTGGCCGGAGAGCGCGTTGTCCACGAGGTCCGGGTCGTCGTCCTCCGGAACGTCGTCCTCCGGGCGCACCGGCGGCGGCTCCTGCGCCACGGGGGGCGCCTGCCTGACGGGGGCGGAGGCCTGCGGCGGCTGCTGTACGGGGGCGGGCGCGGCCTGGGGCGCGGGGGCGGCCGGGGGCTGGTGGCGGGAGGGGCCGCCACTTTGAGCGGCGTAGCCGCCGGGGTTGCCGGAGCCGCCGCCGCCGAAGTTGGCCGCCGCGGCCGGGGGCTGGGAGCCGCCGGACGGATCGATGATCGCCTCGACCTTCCACTGCACCCCGAAGCGCTCGCCGAGCACCCCGCGCAGCACTTCCTCGCTGCCGCTGCTCGCGAAGTTGTCCCGGGCGCCCGCGTTGATGAACCCGAGCTGCAGGGTGGTGCCGTCGAATCCGGCCACCTGCGCGTTCTGACTCAGCAGGATCCAGGTGAAGCGCCGCTTGTTCTTCACGGCCTCCAGGATGTCCGGCCACATGTTCCGTACGTGGACGGCGCTGCCGGGGTTCGCGGCGGGGGCGGCGGCGGGAGCCTCAGCCGGGGCCGGGGGCTGTGCGGCCTGGGCGGGCCGGCCCGGGGTGGAGGCGGAGGGCCAGGCTCCGGTGCCGCCGGAGGTGGGGGCGGCGGGGGTGGAGGCCGCGGGGCTGGGGGCTGCGGGGGCGCCGCTCCCGGAACCGGAACCTCCGGCACCCGGCCAGGCGCCGGGCCGCTGGGCACCGCCGCCCTGACCGCCACCTTGACCGCCTCCGGCGCCACCGGGAGCGGCGGCACCGGGCCAGGCGCCCGGGGCGGGGGCCTGCGAGACGGGCTCGGGGGCGGGTGCGGGCGGGGCCTGGACCGGCGGGGCGACGGGGGCGGCCGGGGCGGGTGCCTGGGGCGTGGGCGGGGCCACCGGGGCGGCGGCACCGCGCGCGGCGGACCGGGCGGCCTCGGGACCGTGTCCAGGACCGTTTGGGGCGACTGTGGGGGGCATGGGCGGGTGGGCCTCGGCCCCCGGCACGTACCCCATCGCGGGCCCGGTCCCCGCACCCGGCTGGAAGTGGGCGCCGCGCTCCAGCCGGTCGAGCCGGGCACGGACCGAGCGCTCGTCGTCGTACGCGGCGGGCAGCAGCACACGCGCGCAGATCAGCTCCAGCTGGAGCCGGGGCGAGGTGGCGCCCCGCATCTCGGTCAGCCCGGTGTTGACGAGGTCGGCGGCCCGGCTGAGCTCGGCGGCGCCGAACACGGACGCCTGGGCCTGCATGCGCTCGACGACGTCGACGGGCGCGTCGATGAGCCCCTTCTCCCCGGCGTCCGGGACGGCGGCGAGGATGACGAGGTCCCGCAGCCGCTCCAGGAGGTCGGCGACGAAGCGGCGGGGGTCGTTGCCGCCCTCGATCACCCGGTCGACGACCTCGAAGGCGGCGGCGCCGTCACCGGAGGCGAACGCGTCCACCACGGAGTCGAGCAGCGACCCGTCCGTGTAGCCGAGGAGGGAGGTGGCCATGGCGTACGTCACACCGTCTTCGGCTGCACCGGAGAGGAGCTGGTCCATGACGGACATCGAGTCACGCACGGACCCGGCCCCGGCGCGCACGACGAGCGGCAGCACGCCGTCCTCGACGGGAATGCCCTCCCGCCCGCAGACCTCGCCCAGGTACTCCCGCAGGGTGCCGGGGGGAACGAGCCGGAAGGGGTAGTGATGGGTCCGCGACCGGATCGTCCCGATGACCTTCTCGGGCTCGGTCGTGGCGAAGATGAACTTGAGGTGCTCCGGCGGCTCCTCGACGACCTTCAGCAGGGCGTTGAAGCCCGCCGAGGTGACCATGTGGGCCTCGTCGATGATGTAGATCTTGTACCGGCTGCTTGCGGGGCCGAAGAAGGCCTTCTCGCGCAGCTCACGGGCGTCGTCCACACCACCGTGCGACGCGGCGTCGATCTCGATGACGTCGATGGACCCGGGCCCGTTACGAGCGAGGTCCCGGCACGACTGGCACTCGCCGCACGGAGTCGGCGTCGGCCCCTGCTCACAGTTCAGGCACCGCGCGAGGATCCGCGCACTGGTGGTCTTCCCACAGCCGCGCGGCCCGCTGAACAGGTACGCGTGATTGACCCGGTTGTTCCGCAGCGCCTGCTGCAGCGGGTCGGTGACATGCTCCTGCCCGATGACCTCGGCGAAGGACTCCGGGCGGTAGCGGCGGTACAGCGCAAGGGACGACACACCTACGAGGTTATCGGGGCGGACTGACAACCGGACCCGCGTCGCCGTCCACGGCCGCGAGCACCACGCCCCGGCCCGGCCCCACCACCCCGCCACCCACTGGGCCGACCGGGCACCGCGACGGCCTCCCCGCAAACGAAAGCGCCCCCCACGCACCCGCCAGAGCCGACCTACCCTTGCTGCCTTCCGGCCCTGGGGGAGTTCAGTCAGATAGCGCCACGTGAGGGGCTCCGCACAGGGTACCCGATCCCCGACCGGGGGACGAGTTCGCGAGCACCCCTCAGCGTCTTGTATTGTTTGCGGCGGAGGATTCGCCTAGTGGCCTAGGGCGCACGCTTGGAAAGCGTGTTGGGGGCAACCCCTCACGAGTTCGAATCTCGTATCCTCCGCCAGTGCCTCACCGGGCACTTGAAGACCCCGACCGGGAAACCGGCCGGGGTCTTCTGCGTTCCGTGGTCTCAGTTCCAGTCTCGTTTATTTGCCTCAAAACCGGACCTTCCCCGCGTTCCAGCCTCGATGGCCTATCCCTCGTACTCCCAAGGGTTCAGCAGCAGTGCACCTGATCGCGCCAGATGCTTGATGTTGCGGCTCACGAGCGTCCAGCCGTTCGCCAAGGCAGTGGCGGCGATCAACGCATCGGGTGGATCGATGCTGGTTCCGGCATTTTTGAGCCTCCGGTGAAGAGCGAGGTAGGCGAGTGCCTCCCGCTCGCCTACGGCGGCGATCCGGTCGCGGTACTGATCACGGAGGTCCGTGAGCGCCCGCTCGAAAGCCGTACGCCGCACCGGATCAGGTGTTCCGGCAATGCCTGCTTCGATCTCCGCGACCGTGATGACGCTCAGGTAGAGGGCAGGAGACGGAACCGAGCGAGCCCAGGCGACGACGGCAGGGGCAGGCTTCGGCCGGGTGGTGATCTCGGCGACCACATTGGTGTCGAGCAGATAGATCACTCGCCGTCAGCCGCATCGTCATAGGACCGCTGCCCGAACTCCAGACCCTCGAACGGGGCCGCCGCAAGTCGCTCAAGGAACCCGTCGCTGCCCAGGGTCGCCCAGCGGTGAAGCATGTCGGGCAAGGCATCGATGTCGGTGTCGGCGAGCTCGGCATCGAAGTGCCCAAGCTGATGCTCGGGCAGGGACTCCCGGATCTCCCGGATCGTCCGCAGCGGATGGGACTGAGGATGGGACTCCTCGGGTCTGCGCGGCGGGAGCGGCAGATTCGGGGCAGTGCTCATGATCGGCTCCTCCACGCTGTGGTCACGGGCTCATGCCTGAAGACCACCCTAGGCCGGGCGGTCCTGGAGAGGGTCGGAAACGACCCGAATCCGAGATTTGACGGGACCCGTCCGCCGAGTCGCCGCCAGCTGTGTCTGGCAGCCGCCGCCTGCCAGCGACAGTAACGCCCCTTTGGTTGGAACCAGCTGAACGAAGCTGTCGGGCTGGACACAATGGGGAGCGCCGCCCTGTAGCCGGTTTCGTGGCACGTCGCGCGCACCGCGGCATTGGTACGTGGCGAAGTTCAGCTGTCGTCCCCTCCATCGAAGGTATCGAATGACGCAGAGCTCAGCCGCCCGAGCCGGACGCTTCCACATGGGGCGCTTGTCCGAGGGGCGGCCCCAGGCCCTGGACTCCTGGCGTGTGACCACAGACGATGCCGATGTGGCCACCCGTGTCGCCAGCTTCCTGGGTGGCGAACCTCAACGGAACGAAGGGGGAGGAGGCGGTCTTGCCCACGAAGTGCTGACGAGCCGCGAGAGCGTACGCATTCTGCTGGATGGGCCTGACGCGGTGGCGGCTCGTATGGTCCTCCAGGGCATTAAGGGCATCATCCACGAGTGCGACGGCGTGGAGTTCCTGTCACCGGAAGAGAAGAAGGGCCAGCCCTGCGGCTGCCCTCCACTGCTTGAGAACAGGAAGCTGGCGGCCAAAAATGGCCGCGGCCCGATGCCGTCCATCGACATCACCTTCCGGATCGCAGCGGCACCTGCGCTGGGCCCGTTCCACTTCATGACGACCTCGTGGCAGATGGCCGCACAGCTATCCGACCTGCTGAACGCGCTGGAACGTGTCGACGGCCCGGCCGTCTGCGACCTCACCATGGAGCTCGTCGTCTATACGACCAAGACGGGCAGGAGCGTCTGCTACCGAAAGCCGGTGGTCACGGTACTCGGCACCCCCGACACCGTGGCGCCCGAACCCCCGCCACCGGCCGAGCCCACGCCCGCCCCGGCACCATCCGCACCCCGCCGCAAGGCCAGGCCGGCCCCTGAGCCGACCACCCCGCCCGCGCCGCAGTCGAGCCACTCGGTCAACGTGGATGCCGTTCTGCTCCGCCGTGCCGCCCAGGTGCTGGGCACCGGCGACCACCAGGAAACCGTCATCGCCGCCCTGTCCGAGATCGTGGCAGGACGGCAGCAGACCACGGAGCTTGCCCGGCTGCGAGAGGATGTCGAACGCATCGCCGCCATCGCGGGGCAAGCGCTCCAAGGCCGGGATTACTCACTCACCTGACCGGCTCCCACCGTCTCGCAGTGATCACCGGCAGCCGGGGCAGGCTGGTCTCAGTCCTGGTCTCATTCACCTCCGTCCGAGACTGTTCGGACGGGTCTGGACCGAACGCTCCGCCGCAGGTCAGGACGCCCCTGACCTCCTCCGGACCCCCGTACGAACATTTGGAAAGCGTGTTGGGGGCAACCCCTCACGAGTTCGAATCTCGTATCCTCCGCCAGTGCCTCACCGGGCACGATGTCGAAGGGCCCCACCGCTTGCGGTGGGGCCCTTCTTCGTTCGTGGTTGCAGTGGCCCGCCGGATCCGCCGCGCACGCAAGATGACAGGTGTCTGACCAATGCGCCCGGTGCCAGGCCCGTGGAAGCTGATGCGCAGCATCGCCTCGGTGGCACGCCGGGACAGAGGCCAGGCCAAGCACCCGCTTCAACCGCTCTACCGAGCAGCTGCCGCAGGCCTCACAAGGAAACCTTCACGCACCGAAGGCCGTCGATCTGAGATTCCCCTCCTACCTGTGGAGACCGTGACCGGCCTTCAGGCCGACGAGCTCCGCGGCTACGCCTTGCACAGCTCCGGAGAGTTGCCGGAGCTCACCATCCCCCGCCTCATACGCCGAATCACCGCCGGCATCCAGGCCCGCACGACCAGCCTGACCGCCTGCCTGGAACACGGACGGTCGCCGGAAGTCACCGGGGAACTCGGCGGGCCAGAAGGCCGATCCAGCGATTGAGGCTCATGGGCGTCGGCGGGACGTAATCCCGCATGGGACCGTCTTCACTTCGGACGTGGACGACCTGGAGAAGCTGGTACCGGACACGACCGTCGTCAAGAAGGTATGACCCGGCGCCCTGGTCCGAGTTCTGGTCTCGTTCACCTACGTCGAAGACCGCGAGGCCCAGGGGCAGAAGGGGACCCCACCGGCTGACCGGCACCCCGTCGCGCGGCGCGGATCACACCGCGACGAGGCGCACCGGATCGCCGCAGAGCTTCGCCATGTCGTCGATGTCCGAGGTGAGCATCACGACCGGGCGCTGCTGCCGCAGCGCCACCTCCGCGACGACCGCGTCAATGGCGTACTTGTGACCGTGCAGACCGGCGTTCAAGAGCAACTCCGAGGCGCTCTTGGCCTCCTCGTCCCCCAGGTGCACGATGCGGATCCCGGACAGCAGCCAGGCGAGTCTCGCCTTGTCGGTCCGGCGGTGCGTTGCCTCGATGATGGTGAGCGCGCTGATCACCACTTCCATACCGCGCTTGCGGGCCTCTGCGACCAGGGCGATCACCGGCTCGTGGTCGTCGACGAGCTTCGAGAGGCCCTCCCAGTCGAGGACGAGAGTGCCCTCATGACTCAGCTTGCGGCGGGCCACTGGCCGTCCTCGGTGAACACCTCGTCGAAGACCAGCCGGGCGCGTTCCTGCTCCTGCTCCGAGATGGGGCCCTTGCGACGCTCGTAGTCAGCCAGATACTCGTCCAGGATCTGACCACGCAGCTCGCGCTCGACTGCCGCCGCGACGAAGGCGGAGAACTCTCGCTTGCCCACCCGCTGCCTGATGGCTTCGGCCGTCCCCTCAGGGAGCGAAAGGCTCACCCTGGTCGCCGGCCCCTCACCGATGCTGTACGGAGTCTCGGTCACCCACTGAAATTATCAAAGGAGTAGGAATCCTGCGGGTCCAACCGTCGGACCTCCTCCCCCTCCTCGATGTCATAGAACCCCTCCCCCTCCCATCCCCGAATCGTCGCGTGGTCCCGTTCCACCACCCTCGGGTCCTCGTGGATCAGGTAGACAGCGCCGGGGCGGGTGAAGAGGTCGGTGGTGCGGGGGATGTAGGCGCCCGCCTTGGGGGCGGGGGCCAGGAGGCTGTGGAAGGACGGGAGGGTGTGGAGCGGGGTCCAGTCGAGGTCGCGGCGGAGCCGGCCGCTTCGGGGGCAGATGAAGCTGACGCCGCGGGCCACGCGCCGGGGCGGGGGCGGCGGGGGGCCGCCGCGGGCGTACAGGTCGGGGTCGAGCAGGGCGTGGACCGTCTCCGTCACCGGGTTGCGGCCCGTCGCCCGGGTGATCGCCGAGAGGTCCGCCGTGCCCTGGAGGCGCGCGGCCGTCTCCACCAGACGGGGGCCCGACGGGGTCGCGATGACCTCCGTGTGGGACGGGCCCCAGGTGTTGCCCACCGCGGTGAGCACCTCTCGTACGTAGGCGAGAACGGCGGCGGATTCCTGCGACCGGGGGTTCAGGAGTTCCGTGTAGTCGTACACCGGTGACGTCCCCACCACCGTCTTCACCGATCGCCAGATCTCCAGCACCGTGTGGTGGCCCGCCGCACTCACGCAGTTGACCATGTACTCGTCGCCCCGCAGATACTCCTGGACCAGGACCGTCTCGTTGCGCTCGCCGTAGATCGACTCGCTGCCCAGGAGCTTTCCGGCCGCGCTCGCCGTCTCGTCCGGGTCGGCGCAGAAGAGCACGCCGTCGGTGCCGCCGCTGCGCAGGGGCTTGACGATGGCCGGGGCGCCGCCGTGGAGCAGCGCCACCGCCCGGGCCTCCTCCGGTGTGGTGACCGCCGCGTGCCACGCCGCGGGGACCCCGGCCGCCACGAGCGCGCGCTGCATCTCCTGTTTGTCGCGGCGGGCCGCCGACGTCGCCGGGTCGTTGTGCCGGGGCAGGCCGAGCGCGGCCGCCAGGCGGTCGGCCAGGGCCACGCCCGAGTCCGTGCCCGCGATCACCCAGCCCACCCGGTGCGGGCGCAGCGCCCCGAGCAGGGCCGTCAGGTCGCCCTCGTACGCGTAACAGGCCTCGTACGCCTCCGGCGCGAACGTGCGCAGATGGGCCGTCGAGCGCTCCGCCCGGTTCTCCACGTGCACCGCGCCGATCCCGTACGCCGTGAAGGCCGGGGCCAGCAGCGCGCCCGTGGAGTGGCCGTCCACCACCACCGCCACCCGGTCGTTGATCGTCTGGATCGGCATTCTCGTGGTCCCCCTCGTGAGTCTCTGCGGGCCTCTCAGGCCAGCCAGGCGCCGTCCTTCATCAGCGTGCGGCCCGCCAGTTCGTTCGCCTCGCGCCACGCCTGGACGCGCTGCGGGGCGACGCGGAAGTACAGGTACTCCTGCTTCTCCTCGCGCGGGTCGAAGCCGGTCCTCGCGGCGAACGCGTCCGCCGACTCCGGCTCCAGCGCGCCCTCTTCGACCGGTACGGCGGTGCCCTCGACCAGCACCACGTCCCGGGTCGCGCCGAAGGCCAGCCGTACGGCGGCGTTCGCCACGAGGTTGCGGCTCGTCGGTGCCGTACGGACCGTGGAGATCAGGAACGTCGTGCCGTCCCAGAGGAACGAGAGGGGGACGAGGTAGGGCGTGCCGTCCGCCGAGGCCGTCGACACCCAGGTGTCGACGTCGTTCTCGAAGCGCTCGCGGGTGCCCTTGATCCGCTCGTCGAGCGTGCGCGCTGCTGGAGGAGTCATGGTCATGAACCTAACCCAGCCTCTTCCTCAACATGCCTACGGGAAACGCCCGTTGCCCCTGCTCCGCTCACCCCCACAGCTCCCGCGCCGGTGCCTGGAGCCAGCCGTCCTTCGCCGGCATCCTCGGCTCCACGTCGTCGACCAGGCGCAAGTGGCCGTCCAGGTCGACGAACTCCGCCAGTTGGGCGGCGTGGAAGCCGACGGCCGCGGAGAGCGAACTGCCGGGCAGACAGCCGACCATGACGCGCAGGCCCTCGCGGCGGGCGCGGCCGATGATGCGCAGGGCGGCGGTGAGTCCGCCGCACTTGTCGAGCTTGACGTTGACCCCGTCGTAGAGCCCGCGCACCCGCTCCAGGTCGCCCTCGGTCCCGAAGGACTCGTCGGCCACGATCGGCAGGGGGCGAGGCAGTCCCCGCAGACCCGGCTCGGAGGCCGCGTCCACGGGCTGTTCGAGCATGCGGACGCGGTGCCTCTGCAGGAGCGGCAGCATGACGCGCAGGGTGTCCAGGTCCCAGCCGCCGTTCACGTCGACGACGATCCGCGCGTCCGGGCGGGCGGCGCGCAGCCGCTCCAGGCGGCGTACGTCGTCGTCGGCGTCCGGGGAGCCGAGCTTGAGTTTGAGGACGCGTACGGAGCGGCTCTCGGCGATCTCCTGCTCCAGCTGCTCCGGGTCCGCGAGCGAGATCGTCGTCATGATCTCCAGCGGCTCGGGCTCGGGCGTGCCGAGCAGCCGCCACACGGGGACGCCGGCGCGTTTGGCCGCCAGGTCCCACAGTGCCGCGTCGAGCGCGTTGCGGGCGGCGCCGCGCCGGAGCCGGGAGAGCAGGTCCGCGCGGTCGGCCGTGCCGCTCTCGACGAGCGGGCCGACCTCTTCGAGTTCGGCCACCGTTTCCTCGGCGGAAACCTCGAAGAAGCTCTCGAAGGGCGCTCCTTCACCTCGTCCGAGATGAGCACCGTCGCGCGACTTCTCGCGTAACTCGACGCGTACGACCGTGCACGTGAGGTCATGGCCGCGCGCATACGTGTAGGGAAGTCCGAAGGCAATCTCCTGGCGTACCACTGCGAACTGCAATGAATCCACGCCGAGACGGTAGCTCAGCCTCCGCTAAAAATGACAGGGATGATTGAACATTTTAGCTGTGATCTGCACAACAGTTGTTTTCTGGCCAGGTCCTGGCTTGCCAATTGCTCTGCGGCAGTCAATCCAAAACCATCCCGAACAGCGGAACCCTTGATCCACTCCTGAAATATTCCTCTGCCAAGGCGACCGAATCTGCCCCGTCCGCCCGGAATTGATGATCGTACGGTTGACGGACCAGCAAAGGGCACGGAACATGTTTTGGGTCGGCAAGCGGTTGCTGTCCGGCCGCTACCTACCGGCAGTCTTGTCATTTCCTACGTGGGAGGAGGCTGATTCTGATGTCGGAAAAGGACTTCATGGGAACGCGCGACAACGAGCAGGACACCACCAAGTGGTAGTCCCGTTTTAGCGTTTTAGCGACGCGAACAAGACGAAAAGGCCCGCCCGCACCCTCCAGTGCGGGCGGGCCCCTCAGCCCGGAGAGCAGCACCCGAGAGCAGTCCGGAGGGAGATATTGGTGGTCGGCAACCTTCCATCCACGACCGTGGAGCTGGCGCCCGAGTTTCTGAAGGTGGACGGGTCGGACGACGCCCGGTACTGGGAGTCGGTCCAGTCCGTGGTGGAGCTCGCCGACCGTCGCGGCCGGGACGCCAAGGGTCTCCCGCTGCTGGTCGGCCTGGCTGTCCAGCACCCGGAGTGGCCGGTGCGGGCGGCCGCCGTCAGGCTGCTCGCGGAGCACCACCGGGACGACCCGGCTGCCGCGTCGGCGATCGCCGGCGGTACCCACGACCCGGTCGACTGGGTCGCTTTCGCCTCCCTGAAAGTGATCACCCGATACCGCATCAAGGCGGCCGTTCCCGATCTCATCCGCATTTCCGGATGGCCGAGCAATTTCGCCCGCGAGGACTTCTCCCGTAAACCGGTCGGCTGCGGCGCCGCGTTCACCAAGCGGGCCCTGCTCACCATATTCGGCACCCGGGACCCGGAGGAGCTCCGGCGGCTGGAGGACGAATACTTCACGGACATGCGTGCGCGCATACGCACCCATGCGGCGCGGCCGCGCAGGACCGAGGACGCGATTCTGATACCGGCTGGTCCTTTTCTTGCCGGGACCGCGTCCGCGCAGAGCGGCCCTTTCCGGATGAAGCAGGGTGACAATCCGCTGCGGGCGGTCGAGCTGGCCGCCTACTACATCGACCGGACCACCGTCACCAATGCCCGCTACGCACAGTTCCTGGAAGAGGCCGGGGAAAGCGGTGTGTTCGACCACCCGGACCAGCCCGAGGACGGCCGGAATCACCGGCCCGCGCACGCCCACGACCCCCGGTTCAACGCGCCGGAAATGCCGCAGGTGGGAATCGACTGGTACGACGCGTGGGCGTTCGCGAATTGGGCGGGCGGCTCGCTGCCGAGCGAGCTCCAGTGGGAGAAGGCGGCGCGCGGGACGGACGGCCGGACCTACCCGTGGGGAAACACCTGGGATCCGGAGCGGGTGAACTACGTCGAGCGCTCCTACGGGCGGCAGGTGGCCGACCTGGACGAGCTGGAGGCGCTGCTGGTCACCACTACCCACGACGACCGGCCCGCACACCCGGTGCTGCCCGCCGACAGCCTTCCCGGGGGCGCGAGTCCGTACGGCGTGCTCCAGATGTCCGGGAACGTCTGGGAGCTGACCCGGACCAACTTCTACACGGGCGACGACATGGACCCGTTCTTCAAGGGCCGCCACCCGATGGAGTTCATGAACCGCAAGGACGCCTTCCACGTGCTGCGCGGCGGCACCTGGACGTCGCCGCTCGCCTGTCTGACCACGTTCTACCGGGGCAAGGACCTGATCACCGATCTGCACAACGAGGTCGGGTTCCGCTGCGTCTACGAAGCGGAATGAGAGGACGACCGATGCGGCTCACCTCCCTCGGCCACGCGGCCGTCCTCGTCGAGACCGGCGGGCGGCGCATCCTCGTCGACCCGTGGCTCACCCAGCGCCTGGACCGCTTCTGGGAGCACCACCCGGCGCTGCCGGACGGGCTCGGCGAGGTCCTGGACGGCGGCGTCGACCACATCGTCTTCAGCCACCACCACTTCGACCACCACCACTTCCCTTCGCTGACACGGCTGCTGGAGGACGGCGAGGTCGACTTCGACGACAGCCCGCACCGGGCGGCCGAGACCGAGTGCATCTTCCCCGTCGGCCCGATCCCGCCCCGCTTCACCGCCTCGGGCCTGGGCCACCAGGCCATCCCGTGGACCCTGCGCAGGCTCGGCTTCGAGCGGCTCACGCCGGTCACCCCCGGCAACACCGTGCACCTCGGCGACGTCGTCCTGCGCACCTTCGTCTCCCACGTGCCGTTCCCGGAGATGAGCGTGCTGGTGGAGACGGAGGAGGCGGTGGTGATGCTGTGCGGCGACTCGATCCTGCACGAGTCGACCGTCCGCCACTTCACGGGCCCCGACGCGCGCCCCGTCGACGTGGCCTTCGTACCGGCGCACAGCGTCTCGCCGCCCGGGGTGCTCACCGAGCGCAGGCCGCTCGTCGAACCCGAGGCGGTGCGGGCCCGCGCGGTCGCCAACTTCGACCGGTACGTGGAGACGCTGGGGGCCGCCGTCACCGTCCCGTCCTCCTTCGGCTGGAAGGTCAGCGGCGAGGGGGAGCAGGACTACGGATGGTGCAACCGCACCATCTTCCCGTTCACGCCGTGGGAGGCGCTCGGCCGGCTGCGCGAGCTGGGCCGCGAGGGGCTGCTGTGGGGGCCGGGCCAGGTCCTGGAGGTCGCGGGAGGCAAGGCCGAGCTGCGCAACGGGCCGCGGGTGCCGCAGGGTTACGACTTCGAGGCGGTGTACGCCGAGGTCGCCCTCGACCCGGACGCCGAGGTCCCGGCCTTCGACCCCGAGCGCGACCGCTTCGGCCGCCAGACCCGCGGCTCGCACCGGCTGCTCACCGAGGTGATGGAACTCGTGGTCGGCACCGACTTCTGGTACCGGGCGCTCGACAGCGGCGCCACCCACACCATCTCGCTCCACGACGACAACGGCTCCACGCACACATACCTCCTGGAGCCGGTGAGCGGCCGCATCAGCCATCTGGGCCCCGGCCCCGCCCGTGACCACCTCAGCCAGGACAACGGCTACACCGAGATCGCCGCGAGCACCCTCCAGGCGCTCCTGGACAGCGCGTTGCTCTTCGGCAGCTCGTACGGGCTGTGGGCGAGCAACAGCAATCTGCTCTCGGCGGTCTTCCACCACCCGGCGTACTACACCCGCCACGTCGACCGCGCGCTGAGCGCCGACACCGACGCCCCCACCGACCGGGGGCCGGTCGCGCATGCCTGAACCGCTGGGGCCTGAACCGCTGGGGCCTGAACCGCTGGGGCCTGGACCGCTGGGGACCCGTGTGGTCATCGACCACACCAGCGCCCGTCTGCGCGGCAACCCGCTCGGCGACCCGGCGGCCCGCCGCATCGAGGTGCTGCTGCCGCCGGGGTACGACGAGTCGGCGCGCCACCCCGTCGTGTACTGGCTGCCGGGCTTCGGCGCCCACCCGACGCTGACGACACGCTCGCTGGCGTTCGGGGAGGCCCCGGCGGACCGGATCCACCGGGCCATGGCGCGCGGCGACATACCGGCCGCGCTGATCGTGGTCCCGGACGCCACCACGGCGTACGGCGGCTCGCAGTACATCGACTCGCCCGCCTGCGGCCGCTACCTCGGCTACCTCGGCGAGGTGGTGGCCGAGGTCGACCGGCGCTTCCCGACGCTGGCCGAGCCCCGGTGGCGGGCGGTGGGCGGGAAGTCGAGCGGCGGGTACGGGGCGGTTCTCGCCGCGATGCGGACCGACCTGTTCGGCGCGGTCCTGGCGCACACCCCCGACGCCGGGTTCGAGCACAGCTATCTGCCGCTGCTGCCGGGCGTCCTGGACACCCTGGAGGCGGCCGGCGGCATCGAACGTCTCCTTGGCAGAAGGGAGTCGGGGCCGCACGACACCGCGTTCATGGTCGCCATGAGCCTGCTCGCGATGGGCATGTGCTACGCCGACAAGCCCGGCACCACGCCCGCCGACGCGCTGCCCTGCGACCCGCGCACGGGCGTGTTCCGCCCCGCGGTCTGGGAGCGCTGGCTGCGGCACGACCCCGTACGGATGGCGCCCGCGTACGGCGACCGGCTGCGGGCGCTGCGGCTGCTCTACCTCGACACCGGGCTGCGGGACGACTACCACATGCACTGGGGCGCCCGGGCCCTGCACGCCGTCTGGCAGGAGCAGGGCATCGCGCACGAGTACCAGGAGCACGACGGCGGCCACCACGGCATCGAGCACCGCTTCCTGACCTCCCTGGCCCTGCTCGGCCGGGTGTGGCGCGGGAGCGGACAGGGGGACTGAATGTGCGGGATCGCGGGCTTCATCAGCCTGGACGGGCCGCGCGAGCGGCCGTGGCTGACCGCGCTCGGCCGGACGCTGACAGAGGCGCTGCACCACCGGGGCGAGTCGGCGGCCGAGCCGTGGGTCTCGCCGGACGGCACGGTGACGCTCGCCTGTGTGCGGCTCGCGGTGCGCGACCGCTCGGCCGCCGGCGACCAGCCGATGGCGTCGCCGGACGGGCGGGTGACGCTGGTCAGCAACGGTGAGGTGTACGGGTCGCGGGCGCCGCTGCCCGAGCCGTGGCCCCGGCGCACGCACTGCGACACCGAGTTCGTCCTCCAGCAGGTGAGCGTGGCCGGTGATCCCGAGCCCGTACTCGCGGGCCTGGACGGCATGTTCGCGCTCGCCTGGCACGACGCGCGCACCGGTCGCACCACGCTGGCCCGCGACCACTTCGGGGTCAAGCCGCTCGTCTACTGCTACACGGCGGGCGGCCTGCTCTTCGCCTCCGAGCCGCAGGCCCTGCTCGCCACCGGGCTGATCGCGCCGGAGGTGGACCGCACCGAGTTCGTGCTGCGGTCCTGGGTGCGGATGGACGCGGCGGACGAGCGGACCTGGCTGACGGGGGTGCACGCGCTCCAGCCCGCCGAGTACCTGGTGGCCGAGGGCGCGCGGGTGCGGACCGGGCGGTACTGGCAGGTCCCGTTCGGGGACGAGCCGGTCGGGGCCGAGGAGATCCGGGCCGCCTTCGACCGGGCGGTCACCCTGCGGGCCGCCGCCGACGTGCCCCGGGCGGCGGTGCTCAGCGGCGGCGTCGACAGCTCCGCGATCTTCGCCGCGCTGCACACCCGGGGCATCGGGCTGCGTCCTTACGTCGTCCGGTACGAGGACGGCATCGGCGGCTCGAACAGCGACGTCGAGCACGCCCGGATCATGGCCGGGCGGCACCAAGTACCGCTCACCGTAGTCGAGTTGTCGCGCCGCGACGCCGTGAAGCTGATCCCGGAGGTGGCCGGGCGGCTCACCCGGCCGATGCTGCACGGCGCCGAGCTCGCCATGTACCAGCTGTACGAACGGATCGCGGCCGAGGGCCAGGTGGTCGTCTACTCCGGGCACGGCGCCGACGAGATGTGGGGCTACCAGGACGGCGGCTACTTCCCCGTGGTGGCCCCGGACGCGCCGACCCATCTGCACGGCCGCCACTACCTCACCCACCGCCTCTACCCCGACGAGCGGCCGCTGTGGGGCGAGCTCGTGGAGTGGATCGCCGGGCAGCTCGACGTGGACATGGGCGAGATCGGGGAGCGGGTGTGGGAGCGGGTGCTGCGCGAGTACCGCGAGCCGGGCACCCTCGACCCCCTCAAGCGCGGCCGCCACCATCTGATGCGCCGCTTCCTGGTGTACGCCAACGACATGGTCGACCTCACCTCGTCCACGTACACCCTGGAGGACCGGCCGGTCTTCCAGGACGTGACGCTCGCCGAGCTGGCCTTCCGCTCGCCCGAGCACCTCAAGAGCACCGGGGAGCCCGGCAGCCACAAGGACCTGCTGAAGAAGGCGCTCGGCGGACTGCTGCCACCGTCCGTCGTCCACCGCCGCAAGCAGGGCTTCCCCGCCCCGTCCGACCCGTCGTACCGCGAGGCCCTGCGGGCGCTCGCGGACGAGCAGGGCATGCCCTTCGGGCTGCCGGAGCCGCCCGGGCCGCTGAAGGACGCCCTCGGCACCGGTGAGCTCATGTACCTCGCATCCGCCTCGGCCTGGCTGGCCGGAACAGGGAAGTAGGAAACACCACGATGGCCTCCACCGAACGCTGGCACTGGCGGACCGTGCACGACGCGGCCGCCCTGGAGGACGTACCGCCGCACCTGCTGCCCCAAGAGGCCCAGGAGTGGTGCAACTTCACCGTGTGGCACCCCGAGCGGCTGCCCGCCGGGTGCGACGGCGCCACCACCACCCTGCGCAAGGAGGCGCCCCCCGGCCGCACCGGCCAGGACTCGGGCCGCACCCCGTGGTCGAGGGCGAACCCGGCCGCCTTCCGCACCGAGATCGCCGGGGGCGGCAGGCGGCTGCGGCTCAAGCAGTTCCTGTACGACTGGGCGTTCCCGGCGGCCGACCACCCGGCGCTGTGGGGCAGCGAGACCCTCACCTTCCCGATCGGGGAGGGCCGGGTGGTGTGGCTCGGCACCGACTACCTGGGGCACGCGGCGGCGTCGGCCCGGATGAGCCGGACCACCGTCGAACTGTCCGTACTGGAAGGGGAGTTCACCGGCGAGGAGCTGGTGGAGCTCTACCGCTCGCTGCGGCCCGCCGTGCCCGGGGCGCCCGCACGGGTGATCGGCACGCCGTTCGGCGAGCTCAGCTACTGGGCGCGCCACCAGGACGTGGACATGGTGTCCGTGCCGACCGGCCTGTTCACCTTCCACCGGCGCACCCGGCCGCACGAGGGCGACTGGGTGGCCGCGGACGAGCTCACCGGCTTCCTCACCGATCAGCGGCTGCCCGCCCTGCTCGGCGGCTTCCCCGCCGACAGCGCGGCCGTCTTCGCCGACGCCGACGGCTCCCGCGAGCTGGAGGTGATCTACACCTCCGGGGGCGGCGACGAGCTGCGGCTGACCCTCCAGCGCTCGGGCCGCGGCCGGATGCCGTTCCCGCCGCAGCGCGAGAAGCACCCGGCGCGGGCGAAGGAGATCGGCCTGGACGGGCAGACGCTGTACCTGGCGTACGTCGACGAGGGCGTCGGCCCCTTCGACGCGATGTGGCACGACGTGAACGCCGGGGTCGAGGCCAGGCTGCTGAGCAGCGCCCGCGAGGGCCTGGACAAGGAGTTCATGCTCGCCCGTGTACGGGAGGTCCTGGCCTCCGCGCCCCTGACGGAACAGGGGTCCGCCCTGTGACCTCCGGCCCGTCCGCGAGCGAACCGGCCGCTGAGGGCCGCGAGTTGTACGACCCCGCGACCGGCCAGGTCTACGGCCGCCTCCCCGACAGCACGCCCGCCGAGTGCGCCGAGGCGGTGCGGCGGGCGGCGCGGGCCTTCGACGGCTGGTACGCGGCCGGGCCCCGCCACCGCGCGGACCGCCTGCACGGGCTGGCCGACGCGGTCCACGAGCGGCGGGCCGACTTCGTCGAGCTGGAGCGGCGCGGCGCGGGCAAGCCGGTCGCGCGGATCGGCGGCGAGGTCGACTTCGCGGTGCGGGCGCTGCGCTGGTTCGCCGAACAGGCGCTGCGCCCGGCGGGCGAGGTGCACCCGTCGGGCCCGGGCACACGCGCGTACACGGACCGGATCCCGCTCGGCGTGTGCGCGGCGGTGGTCCCCTCCAACTACCCGCTCCTGATGGCCGCCTGGAAGGTGGGGGGCGCGCTCGCGTACGGCAACACGGCCGTCGTGAAGCCCGCGCCCGAGACCCCGCTGAGCGTGCGGCTGCTCGTGGAGCTCGGCGGGCGGGTGCTGCCCGAGGGCGTGCTCGGCGCGGTGTACGGCGGCGCCGGGGCGGGCCGGCTGCTGTGCGCGCTGCCCGAGGTCGCCGCCGTCTCCTTCACCGGCTCCACGGCGGCGGGCCGCGAGGTGGCGGCGCGCTGCGCCGGCTCGGTCAAGCGCGTCTCGCTCGAACTGGGCGGCAAGAACCCCCTGGTCGTCTTCCCGGACGCCGATCTGGAGGCGGCCGCGGCCTCGGCGGTGGAGGCGTTCACCGGGAACTCGGGCCAGATGTGCGTCGGCGCCTCCCGGCTCATCGTCCACGAGAGCGTGCACGACGACTTCGTACGGGAAGTGGCCGCGCGGGCCTTCGCGCGCCGTATCGGCCCCACCGGCGACCCGGGCACCGAGCTCGGCCCGCTGATCACCCGCCGGGCCGTGGAGCGGGTCGCGTCGGCGGTCGAGGAGGCTGTGGCCCACGGCGTCCGGGCCCTGCTGCCGCCCGGCCAGAAGGACGTACGGCCGCTGCTGGACGGCGAGTCGAGCGGCGGGTACTACGTCGCTCCCGCCGTCCTCGACGAGGTGCCGGGCACGCTCCGGGCCTGGCGCGAGGAGCTGTTCGGGCCGGTCCTGGCGGTGCGCTCGTTCCGTACCGAGGAGCAGGCGCTGGAGCTGGCACACGACACCGAGTACGGCCTGTCCGCGTCCGTGTGGACGGCGGACGGCGGGCGCGTCGAGCGGCTCGCACGGCGGCTGCGGGCCGGGATGCTCTGGTTCAACACCTGGGGCGACACCGACGAGCACATCAGCGTGGGCGGCATCGGGCAGAGCGGCTACGGCCGTGAGCTCGGGGTGCACGCCGCCGAGCAGTACACCCACACCCGGGCGGTGTGGGTGGGCCACCGCGCCGCTCCCGGCCCGGACTTGGAGGGGAGCTGACCGTGTCCGTCTTCCTGGACTTCCGCAGCGACACCCGTACCGCCCCGGACGCGGCGATGCGGGCCGCGATGGCCGCGGCCGAGGTGGGCGACGACGCCTACGGGGACGACCCCTGCGTACGGGAACTGGAGGAGGAGGGCGCGCGGCTGCTCGGGACCGGGGCGGCGCTGTTCCTGCCGAGCAGCACCATGGCCAACCTGGTCGCGGTGCTCGCGGCCACGCCCGGCCCCGGCACCCGGCTGCTCATGGGCGCCCAGAGCCACATCGCGCTCTTCGAGGCCGAGGGGATGCGGCGGTTCGCCGGGGCCGACCCGGTGGCGCTGCCGGAGCGCGACGACGGCGCGCCGGACCCGGACGCGCTGGCGGCGGCGCTGCGCGAGGGCGGCGGGCGGCCGGGGATCGTGGCCCTGGAGAACACCTGCATGATGCACACCGGCAACGCGCTCGACCCGGCCGAGGTGGACCGGCTCGCGGGGCTCGGCCGGGAGCGCGGGGCGCACATCCATCTGGACGGGGCCCGGCTCGCCAACGCGGCGGTCGCGCTCGGGGTGCCGCTGGAGAAGCTCGCGGCCCCGGCGGACAGCGTGACGTTCTGCCTGGCCAAAGGGCTGGGCGCGCCGGTCGGGTCGCTGCTGTGCGCGGACGCGGAGTTCGTCGTGCGGGCCCGGGAGCTGCGGCTGCTGCTCGGCGGCACCATGCACCAGTCGGGTGTGCTCGCGGCGGCCGCCCTGGAGGGGCTCGCGCGGGTGTCCCGCCTCGCCGAGGACCACGCGCTCGCCGCGCAGCTGGCCGAGGGGCTCGCCGGGGTGCCGGGGGCGGAGGTGGGCGACCCCCCGTGCCCCACCAACATCGTGACCGTACGGCTGCCCGGGCGCGACCCCGACGAGCTGCGCGAACGGCTCGCGGAGCGAGGGGTGCTCGTACTGCCGCTGCCGACCGGGTCCGTACGGTTCGTGGTGCACCGGGAGCACCGGGCCGAGGCGGTCCCCCTGGTGGTCCGGGCACTCGCGGAAGCGGCGCTCCAGTAACGGCTGTTCCCCGTTCCTTGGCCGCGCTCCGGCTGGTCACCCCGCGACCAGCCGGACCGGGCCCTTTCGGCTGCCCGGGCCGGTCGGCGTGGCTCGGGCGGACGTTCAGGCGGGGGCGGGCGCCGAAGCGCTCACGCGTCCGGTACGTGGGTCAGCTTGTCGGGGTTGCGGATGGCGTCCACGGAGGTGATCCGGCCGCCGTCCACGGTGATCGCCACGATCGTGCGGGCGCCGTCCCAGTGGTACAGGGCGAGACCGGGCGCGCCGTTGACGTGGGCGAGCCGCAGCCCGTCCGGCGGGACGTGCACCCGGGTGAGGGCGACGATGCCGCGCGCCACGTTGTCGGCGCCGCGCACGATGCCGTTCAGCGCGGTCACCTTGCCGCCGCCGTCGCCGCGCCAGACCACCTCGGGGTCGAGCAGCGCGACCAGCCGCTCCAGATCCCCCTCCTGGCAGGCCTGGCCGAAGGCGCTGACCAGCTCACGCTGGCGGGCGTATCCGGCGGGGTGGTGCGGGCGGCTGCCGTCGACGTGGCGGCGGGCCCGCGAGGCCAACTGGCGTACGGCCGCCGGGGTGCGGCCCACCACGCCCGCGACCTCCTCGAAGGGCAGCCCGAACACGTCGTGCAGCAGGAACGCGGTGCGCTGGGCGGGCGACAGCTCGTCCAGGACGATCATCAATGCCATCGACACCGACTCGTCGAGCGTGACCCGGTCGGCGGGGTCCTGCTCGTCCGGCGCCTGCTCCACCAGCGGCTCGGGCAGCCAGGTGCCGACGTACCGCTCGCGCCGCACCCGGGCGCTGCCCAGCGCGTCCAGGGCGAGCCGGCCCACCGTCGTGGTCAGCCAGGCGCGCAGATCGCGGACCGCGCCCGGGTCGTCGAGGCCGCGCAGCCGCAGCCACGCCTCCTGGACGCAGTCCTCCGCCTCCGCCAGGCACCCCGTCGTCGTATAGGCGACCCTCAGCAGCCGGGGCCGCTCCCGCTCGAAGGCCCGGGCCAGTCCGTCCTCGTTGGACAGCGGCCCGCGCCCGCCGGCCGCGCTCACCGCAGCCCCGCGACGCTCGCCCAGACCTGCTCGGTGCGCAGCCACTCCGCGAACGACATGGTGCCGCGCACATCCGGCCGCTCCACGGTGAGCGCGCCCGCCCGCAGCGCCTGGCCCATCCGGCCGGGCAGCGGCACCGGCATCAGCAGGGCCTTGCGCCCGGTGACCTCGCGCCAGACCCGGGCCATCTCGCGGATGTCGGTGTCCTCGGGCCCGCAGATCTCGATCCGCCCCCGGTGCGGCACCCCCTCCGCCACATCGGCGACCACCCAGGCGGCCTCCAGGCAGGCGACCGTGCGCAGCCGGGCCCGGGGCACCGGCACCACGCCCCACTTGGCGGCCGACGCGAGCGTCGAGGCGAGCAGTTCGTGGAACTGGGTGGCCCGCACGATCGTCCAGGGCACCCTGCCCTCCCGTACGACCCACTCCTGCTCGGCCTTGACCTGCATATATCCCATCGGCACCATGTCGCAGCCCACGATCGAGACGCATACGTGGTGCTGTACGCCCACGGCCCGCGCGGCGGCGAGCAGCCGCCGCGACCCGTCCACGAGCGTCCGGGCCGTCCCCCTGGCGGTCCCGTGGCCGTTGGCCGCGTCCACCACGACGTCGCACCCCGCAAGGGCGTCGATCAGCCCCTCCCCCGTGGTCAGGTCGACCCGGTACTCCGGTGACCTACGGCTCAGCACCCGCACGCGGTGCCCCCGCGTACGCAGCTCCTCGGCGACGCGGCTTCCCAGCGTCCCCGTCCCTCCCGCAATGGCGATGTCCATGTCCCTAGGACGACGCGCCGGGCCCGGATGTGACAAGGGCGTACCGCTCCCCCGGTTGGTAAGCGGGTACCGGACTAGCTGTGCAGCGCACCGGGGGTCTCGGGGTGTCCCTCGGGCTCCAGCTGGATCGTGGAGTGGGCCACGTCGAAGTGGTCGCCGACGCACCGCTGGAGGCGCCGCAGCAGATCCCCGTACCCGTCGGCCAGCGCGTCGTCGGCCACCACAACATGGGCGGTGAGGACCGGCATCCCGGAGGTGACGGTCCAGCCGTGCAGATCGTGGACCGCCAGCACGCCGGGCTCGTCGAGCAGGTGCCGGCGCACCTCCGCCAGGTCCATGTCCTGGGGGGCGGCCTCCATCAGGACGTGCAGGGCGTCGCGCAGCAGTCCGTACGCCCTCGGCACGATCAGCAGACCGATCACGATGGACGCGATCGGGTCGGCCGCCTGCCAGCCCGTGAGGAGGATGACCAGACCGCCAATGATCACCGCGACCGAGCCGAGCGCGTCGCCCAGGACCTCCAGATAGGCGCCGCGCACATTGAGGCTCTGGTCCTTGGCGTCCCGCAGCAGCCACAGCCCGGCCAGGTTCGCCGCGAGTCCGCCCACCGCGACCGCGAACATCAGCCCGCCCTTGACCTCCACCGGCTCGCTGAACCGGCCGATCGCCGACCACAGCACCCAGCTGAAGACCGCCACGAGCAGCAGGGCGTTCAGGACCGCCGAGAAGATCTCCACGCGGTAGAAGCCGAAGGTGCGGCGGGGCGTGGGGGCGCGCTGGGCCAGGGTGATCGCGCCGAGCGCCAGGGCGACGCCGACCGCGTCGGTGAGGCTGTGCGCGGCGTCCGCGAGCAGGGCGAGCGAGCCGGAGAGCAGCGCGCCGACCACCTGGATGACGGTGATCGACGCGCTGATGCCGATGGTCCACAGCAGCCGGCCGCGGAACGTGCCGCTCAGGGTGCCCGCAGCCCCGGAGGATGGGGGCCCCTCCCCGCTCGGGCGAAGCCCAGAGCCCGGGGGACCGTGGTCATGACCCATGCCCGCAAGTCGATCACGCCCCGGTGAGCCCCGCGACCTGGCTGTCCAGCGGGCCGCCGGTCGACCGCGCCACCAGCTGGGCGAACCGGAGCGCGGCCGTGCCGGGGCCGGAGGAGGCGAGCACCGAGGGGATCACATTGGGCAGCGAGCCGCCGCGCAGCGACTCGTCGCTGTAGCGGCGCACGCCCCGGTGCCAGTTGAGGATCCCCGCGATCCAGTCCTCGAACTCCTTCACATACGCGTCGAGGGCCGCCCGGCCTTCCCCGTCGAGCCCGAACTCCTCGTACAGCAGCGGGATCTCGGTCTTCTTGATGTGGAGGAACTGCCGCATCCGCGAGCACACCAGGTCGTCGGCGATCCGCACCGAGGCCGGATAGTCGCAGTCGAAGAAGCGCTGCACGACCAGGAGCAGGTTGTGCACCTCGCCCTCGAACTCGATCTCCTTCTGGTACGAGAAGAAGTCGTTGATCAGCATCCCGTAGTCCATCGCGGAGTTCTCCAGGGCGCTCATCGTGCCCGTGCGGAAGATCTCCGGCGGCAGCGCGTCGGCGTGCCGCATCCGGCTCAGGGCCAAGGTGAGGTCCGAGCCGAAGGTGCTCCGCCGCATCTCGATGTAGTCGACCGGGTCGGGGATGCGGTGCTGGCCCTGGTTGTGCAGCTCCCACAGCCAGCTCTCCAGCATCGCCTCGACC
The DNA here is from genome assembly GCF_042737755.1 of Streptomyces sp. NPDC059994. Lineage (NCBI taxonomy): Bacteria > Bacillati > Actinomycetota > Actinomycetes > Kitasatosporales > Streptomycetaceae > Streptomyces > Streptomyces sp. NPDC059994. The sequence continues at coordinate 8,552 of NZ_JBHWUR010000060.1, read as the reverse complement.
GCCTGGCGGAAGGTCTGGCGTCCGTACGGGGACATCGGGCCCGCCGTGCGCGCCCACAGGTCGGCGAGCGAACGTTCCATCGGGCTCACCGCGAGGGCGCGCCCGCGCTCCGGATCGTCGGCGTCGAGCATGTGCAGGAGCCGCTCATGAGCGACCCGCGCACCGGCGAGATCGCGCGAACGCCCGTACACCAGCGGGTAGTAGTCGTCCCCGTACGTCCCCCAGGTCAGCCACTCCGCGCTGAGCTCCAGCTCCTCCGGGGTGGCGTCCGGGTCGAGCCCGGCCGAGCAGAGCGCGAAGTCGTAGCCGATCAGCTTCTGCTCGTCCCAGATGTCGTTGAGCAGGCCCATCCGCCCCGCCCAGGCCACCGAGCGCTCGCGCGCGTCGGCGTGGTGCGGGCTGAGCCCCAGCTCGAAGGGCACGTCGAAGTCGGGAAGCAGGGACGGCCCGACGCGCTCGAACGGCACATGGCCGTGGCTGCGCAGCCGGGCCTGTGCCGGGCGCCCGAAGAGGTTCTTGATGTCCAGCGCCGAGGTGCCGAGCACCCCCCCGAACATCGAATGACGCTCCCGCGCCTGCTTGTTCATGTACCGGCTGGAGCGCATGTGCCACTCGTGCCCGCCGGACTGCCAGTCCTGAAGCCCCTTGACGTAGGCGGCGATCCGCGCGCACTCCTCCGGACTGAGCCCCTTCTCCAGACACAGCGCCGGGACTTCGGTGAGGGCGGTGTTCTCGAACTGCTGGAGCCGGGAGGTGAGGAGATCGTTGACGGTCTCGGCGGCTTCCTGGGTCGTACACCCGAGAAAGGTCTCCAGCACGAGAATCCCGTTGCTCAGCTCGCCCTCCTCCTCCACCTCCCTCTGGTACGAGAAGAGGTCGTTGCGCAGATGGACGCCGTCCGAGAAGGCGTCGGTGAGGACCCGCAGCGGGCGCGAGGCCGCCACGGCGGGCGGGAGTTCGGCGTTCGCCGCGTACTCGATGATCCCCGCCGACCAGGGCGCGCCGCCGACCTTGCGGCGCATCTCGATGTACTCGACGGGGTTGGCGATGCGCCCCGCGTTGATGTTGACGAGCTCCCACATCGACTCGTTGAGGAGGTTGCGGGTGGACTCGGCGAACCGTTCCCTCCAGCCGTAGGACATGCTGGGCACGGTCCGCGCCCACAGGTCGGCGAGACCCTTCTCGACCTGGTTGGAGGGCTCGGGAAACCCCTCGGCGAGGTCCATGGGCATAAAGGCGGCAAGCCGTTCGAGGTAGACCTTCCCCCCGTCCCGGTCCTGGGTCCGCTTGAACTCTTCGAGGAAGTGGTCATCGAAGAAGAACACCCACACGTACCAGTCGGTGACGAGCGACAGCGCTTCCGCGTCGCAGTCGGGGTGGGTGTACGAGCACAGCAGCGCGTAGTCATGGGCGTCGAGGTCGCTCAGCTCCCAGATGCCGGACCCCTCCAGCATGCCCATCCCGCGAGCCCACTCGCGGGAGTGGACCCGCGCGGCTTCGAGATGGGGATTGAGCCGGGCCGGATACGGCATATAGAAATCCGGCAGGACGAACGGCTGCGTCACTGGGCTTCCCCTCCTGATGGCACCAGTTGGTCGGCCCCAGCACTACCCGCCGTCCGGGTGGACATTCCGAACGGTTGCGCCAGTCATACGAAAGTGTGAGTTCACGGGAAAACGGTGACGGCGGGGTGCGGAGCCTGACCACCCCGGTGATCATCGACGTAGGGCACCGAGTGAGAAACCGGGGCGGACACTGCACCTGCCCCAGCAGCCGGAGGCCGACGCGCTGCTCAGCCGCAGCCCTCTGGCCGCGCTGATCGGCATGCTGCTGGGCTGAACCAGCAGATCCCGATGGAGTGGGCCTTCGCGGGGCCCTACACGATCGCGACGCGGCTGGGCGCGGACGACTTGGACGCGGCGGCGATCGCGTCCTACGACCCGGACACCTTCGCCGACCACTCGGCCCGGTGTTTGTCTGCGGGTTCGGTGGGGGCTGGTCGCGCAGTTCCTCGCGCCCCTATTCGGCCCGGCGATTGGCTGCGGGTTCGGTGGGGCTGAGCGCGCAGTTCCCCGCGCCCCTTTTGGGCCCGGTGTTTGTCTGCGGGCCGGTGGGGGCTGGTCGCGCAGTTCCTCGCGCCCCTATTCGGCCCGGCGTTTGGCTGCGGGCCGGTGGGGGCTGAGCGCGCAGTTCCCCGCGCCCCTCAAGGCAGGCAGAACGGGGCCCGGCCATATTTCAGGCCCTCCGGCGTGCGAGGAACAGGGCCCGGACCTCTCCAGCCCTCCGGCGTTTGAGGAGCGGGGGCAGGGAGCGAAGCTCCCGCCCTTCAGGGGCGCGGGGAACTGCGCGACCAGCCACACACAGCCCGCAGACGAACGGGGTCCGGGGCGAAGCACCCGGTAACCCACCCACCCTCGCGCAGGGCCCGGGGCGAAGCCCCGAAGCGGGGTGCAGGGGCGTAGCCCCTCTGGGGGTATCGGGGACGAAGGCCCCGTAAGCGGGGTGCAGGGGCCGCAGGCCCCGCAACAGGGGGTCGGGGGCCCAGCCCCCGGGAAACGGGCCTCAACCACCCACCCACCCCCGGAGGGTTCAGGTAACGGGCGGGGTGGGGGCTACCTGCGCCGGGTGCCGAACAAGGAGCGGGAGATCTCGCGGCCCAGTTGCGTACCCACCGACCGCGCCAGCGAACGGAAGATCCCACTGCCGACCACCTGCTCGGCCAGGGACTTGTCGGCCCGCCCCCTCGGCGCCGAGGGAGACTCCGCCGAGGGGGACTCCGCCGAGGGGGAACCCAGCGCCGACTCCACCGCCGCCGCCTCCCGCTCCCTCTCCCCCGCCGACAGCTTCTCGAACGCCGACTCGCGGTCGACGGCATCCGCGTAACGCCCGTACAGGAGGGAGGACTTGACCAGCCGGTCGAGGTCCTCCGCCGGCACCGGCCCCATCAGGGACTGCGGCGCCCGCAGCCGCGTCACCGCGACCGGCGTAGGCGCGCCCGTCTCGCTCAGGACCGTGATCACCGCCTCGCCCGTACCGAGCCCGGTGAGCGTCTCCTCCAGGTCGTACGGCGACTTGGGAAACGTCCGTACCGTCGCCTTCAGCGCCTTCGCGTCGTCCGGCGTGAACGCGCGCAGCGCGTGCTGCACCCGGTTGCCCAGCTGCGCCAGCACATCCGCGGGCACGTCCTTCGGCGTCTGCGTCACGAAGAAGACGCCGACCCCCTTCGAGCGAATGAGCCGCACCGTCTGCGTGATCGACTCCAGGAACGCCTTCGACGCCCCGCTGAACAGCAGATGCGCCTCGTCGAAGAAGAAGACGAGCTTGGGCCGGTCCACGTCGCCGACCTCCGGCAGCCCGTTGAACAGCTCCGCGAGCAGCCACATCAGGAAGGTCGAGAAGAGCTGCGGCTTGTCCTGGACGGCGGGCAGCTCCAGTACGGACACCAGCCCGCGCCCGTCCGGCCCCAGCCGCAGCAGCTCGCTGACGTCGAACTCCGGCTCCCCGAAGAACTCAGCCGCGCCCTGCTGCTCGAAGGCGGTGATCGACCGCAGGATCACCCCGGCGGTGACGGACGACAGCCCGCCGATCCCCTTCAGCTCGGGCTTGCCGACATCCGAGACCAGGAAGCCGGTGACCGCCTTGAGGTCCTTGAGGTCGTACAGCTCAAGGCCCTTGGAGTCGGCGTAGTGGAAGATCAGGCCGAGCGACTGCTCCTGCGTCTGGTTGAGCTGGAGCACCTTCGACAGGAGTACGGGCCCGAAGCTGGTGACCGTGGCCCGTAGGGGGATGCCCGCGCCGATGCCGCCGAGCGCGTAGAACTCGCAGGGGAACTTGGCCGCCTCCCACGTCTGCCCGACCTGCCCGGCCCGCTCCCGCACCTTGGGGTTGTCCTGCCCGGGCGCGGCGATCCCGGAGACGTCCCCCTTCACGTCCGCCAGGAAGACGGGAACGCCGTTGGCGGACAGCTGCTCGGCGATGAGCTGGAGCGTCTTGGTCTTGCCGGTGCCGGTGGCTCCGGCGACCAGGCCGTGCCGGTTGAGCACGGCGAGCGGGATACGGACCGGCGCGTCGGCGTGGCACTGCCCCTCCCAGAGCGCGGCCCCGAGCTCCATGGCAGGGCCGGTGAAGGCGTACCCGGTGGCGATCTCGGCGACGGGGGGAGGGAGGGAGACGGAGGAGGTCGCGGGCGGGGGCGGAGGCGAAGAGGCGGCGCGCGGCGCGGCGTCGGCGGACCCGGCCACGCCCGGCGTCACACCCGGCGTCACACCCGGCGTCACACCCGGCGTCACACCCGGCGTCGCACCCGGCGCCCCGCCCGGCGTCACACCCGGCGTCGCACCCGCCGACGCGCCCGGCGTCTCGTCGCTGTCGGTCATGGCGAGCCCCCAATGTCTGGTTTGCGGCATTCCGCCCAGGATCGCACTCGCGCACCATGGCTGCGCCCGGAGCCGCTTGCCCGGTAGGCTTTCCGTGTGATCTTCAAGCGCATCGGAAGCGGGCGGCCGTACCCCGACCACGGCCGGGAAAGCACCCGGCAGTGGGCGGACGTCGCGCCGCGCCCGGTCCGGCTCGATCAGCTCGTCACCACGAAGGGCCAGCTCGACCTGGAGACCCTCCTGGCGGAGGACTCCACGTTCTACGGCGACCTCTTCGCCCACGTCGTGAAGTGGCAGGGCGACCTCTACCTGGAGGACGGGCTGCACCGCGCGGTGCGCGCGGCGCTCCAGCAGCGCCAGGTACTCCACGCGCGCGTGCTGGAAATGGACTGAGCGGCACCCTCCGACGGCCGTCCGGACTGATCCGGACTGATCCTTTCGGGCTCTTTACCGCTCATACGGCCGCTATCCATTGATCATTTAGTAGGCATCGCCACCGGGCCGCACTACGCTGCGCACATGAGCATGCTCACTCCCCCCGGCATGGGCGGAAAGTACCGCATCACGGGCGACAAGTACCCGCGGATGCGCCGCCCCCGCCGCCGCGGCCGGCTCCTGCTCGCGGCGGTCGCCGCCGTCGTGGCCCTCGGTCTGATCGGCTGGGGGACGATCCAGCTCATCGACGTCTTCGGCGGGTCGGACGACACGAAGAAGGAGACGGCGGGCGCGAAGCAAGACTGCGCGCCCAGCCCGTCGCCGTCCACGGCCACGGCCACCGCCGCGGCCGCGGCCGCCGCGCTGCCGAAGCCCGCCCAGATCACGGTGAACGTCTACAACGCGACGCCGCGGGGCGGCCTCGCCAAGGAGACGGCGGACGAACTCAAGAAGCGCGGCTTCGCCATCGGCAAGGTGGGGAACGCGCCGGAGGAGTACGACAAGAAGGTCACCGGGAACGGGATACTGCTGGGCGCGCCCGGGGCGACGCGGGGCATGTTCTCGGTCCTGGGTACGCAGCTGAAGGGCACGACCCAGAAGACGGACGCCCGCTCGACCCCGGACGTCGACCTCATCCTGGGCTCGACCTTCCAGACCCTGGACCCGGCCCAACAGGCGGCCACGGCCCTGGCGGCGCTGGGAAAGCCGGCCGCGCAGCCGTCCGGCGAGTGCTAGCCCCCACCCCGCCCCTTCACCTGAACCCTCCGGGGGTGGGTGGGGGTTGAGGGGTCTCCCGGGGGCTGCGCCCCCGGACCCCGGCGGGGGCTCCGCCCCCTGCACCCCATCGCGGGGCCTGCGGCCCCTGCACCCCGCTCACGGGGGCTCCGCCCCCCACCCCCCGGCTGGGGCTCCGCCCCGGACCCCGCTCCTCAAACGCCGGAGGGGCTGAAATGTGCCCGGCCCCACTCCTCGCACGCCGGAGAGGCTGAAGGTGCGGGCCCCGCCCCTCGCACGCCGGAGCGGCGGAGTGGCGGCCCACTCCTCGCATACCGGAGAGGCCGGAGTTGCCTAAGGGGCGCGGGGAACTGCGCGACCAGCCACAGACGGCCTCCAGACGAACACCGGGCCGAGAAGGGGCGCGGGGAACTGCGCGACCAGCCACCGACGGCCCGCAGGCAAACAGCAGGTGGCCCTACTCCGCCGAGCCGTACATCCGGTCCCCCGCGTCACCAAGGCCCGGCACGATGTACCCGTGCTCGTTGAGCCGCTCGTCCACCGACGCCGTCACGACCGTCACCGGCGTGCCCGCGAGCTCGCGCTCCATGACCTCGACGCCCTCGGGCGCGGCGAGCAGGACGACCGCCGTCACATCGTCCGCGCCGCGCCTGATGAGCTCCTTGATCGCCGCGACCAGCGTGCCGCCGGTGGCCAGCATCGGGTCCAGGACGTACACCTGGCGCCCGGAGAGGTCCTCCGGCATGCGCGTCGCGTACGTGGAGGCCTCCAGGGTCTCCTCGTTGCGGATCATGCCCAGGAAGCCCACCTCGGCGGTCGGCAGCAGGCGGACCATGCCGTCCAGCATGCCGAGGCCCGCCCGCAGGATCGGGACCACCAGCGGACGCGGGTACGACAGCTTCACACCCGTCGTCGGGGTCACCGGGGTCTCGATGTCGACCTGCTCGGTGCGCACGTCGCGCGTGGCCTCGTACGCGAGCAGGGTGACCAGCTCGTCGGCGAGGCGCCGGAAGGTCGCGGAGTCGGTGCGCTTGTCGCGCAGGGTGGTGAGCTTGTGGGCGACCAGGGGGTGGTCGACGACGTGGAGACGCATAACCCCACAGTAACCGGGCCGACGGCCCGCCCGCGCCGTCCGCGCTGGCATCAAACCACCCGCCCGAGGGAAGGTGGGAGGGACTGACGAGGGACTGACACACCCCCGGGGCGGTGCCCACTCATGGCGGACAAGCAGGCGAACAAGCAGGCGGACAAGCGGCCGGACAAGCAGGACGGCAGGGACGACACGGACGACGCGCGGCCCGAGAGCGCGGCCGAGCGGCGGCGTCGGCGCGCCCAGTTCCTGCGCGAGCTGCACGAGGCGAAGGCCCTGCGCGACCGCGTCCAGCCCCGCCGCGCCCGCGCGGCCCGTATGCGCCAGGCCATGCGCATGCGAACCTTCCGCTGGTGACCTGAGAAGCGACGGGAACGGACGCGGGGAACGCGGCCGACGCGACGACCGGAGAAACGCAACCGCGGAAGAACTCTCGCAACGGCGTTGTTTCTGCAACGATTCCAGTGAAGCCACGGCCGGGGGGACCCCCAACCGGCACGCCTATGACCAGTGGGAGAGTCACGGTGTACTTCGCCGCACTGCTCGCGCGCACCGAAGACGGGTGGGAAGCGAGCGACACGGAGCTCGACGATGTGGAGACCCTCGCCGACCTCGCCGACCTGGCCCGGGAGGCCACGGCCGACGGAGCCGACGACACGGTGCTCGTCTTCATCGAGCAGGAGGATGTCTGGTTCGGCGTCGTCCGCTTGGACGGCGAGGAGGACCCGCGCATCTACGTCTCCAACGCCGCAGCCGCCGCCCGTTCCTCGTACGGAGAAATCCTCCTCACCGACGAACTGCTCGGCCGCGATCCTGCCTCCGACGACAGCGCCGACGACCTGGACGCGCTGGACCTCGACGGCACGGAGGACGGCGACCTCGACGAACAGGAGGACCCGGACGACGAAGCCGTGGACGCCCTCGACCCGGTGCCCGCGGGCCCGCTCGGGGACACCGCGATCCTCGCCGACCTCGGCGTGAGCGTGGGCCAGCTGCTCACGCTCGACTCGGACGCGCTGGTGGAGATCGCCGACGCGCTGGGAGCGGCCGAGGTGCTGGAGGCCGTGCGCTAGTGGCCGTGGCGCACGATCCCGTACGCGACCCCTGGGCGGAGCCGATGCGCACCGCCCTCGGGGAGGCCGGTCGGGCCGCGCTGGCCGGCGACGTGCCGGTCGGCGCCGTCGTCCTGTCAGCGGCCGGCACGGTCCTCGCCACCGCCCACAACGAGCGCGAGATCACCGGCGACCCCACGGGGCACGCGGAGATCGTCGCGCTCCGCCGGGCGGCACAGAAGACCGGGGAGTGGCGGCTGACCGGCTGCACGCTCGTGGTGACCCTGGAGCCGTGCGTCATGTGCGCGGGCGCGCTGGTGCAGTCCCGGGTCGAACGGGTCGTGTACGGGGCGCGCGACGAGAAGGCGGGCGCGGCCGGGTCCCTGTGGGACCTGGTGCGCGACCGGCGGCTCAACCACCGCCCCGAGGTGATCCAGGGCGTACTGGAGGAGGAGTGCTCCCGCCAGCTGACGGCCTTCTTCCGGGAGCGCTGACGGCCCGCCGACCCCAGGCCACCCCAGCGGTGACCCACGTCTCACCCCGGTCGCCGCATACGGATTTCAAACCACGGGCCACCTTGGGCTAAGCTCTCTCTCGGTAGCGTGTCCGAGCGGCCGAAGGAGCTCGCCTCGAAAGCGAGTGTGGCGCAAGTCACCGAGGGTTCAAATCCCTCCGCTACCGCTCTCAGAAGGGCCCCGACAGTGTCGGGGCCCTTCTTGCGTGCCCCGGCGCCCGGCCCGGACGCGGGGAAGCCCGGCCCGGCCCGGCCGGGGGTTACCCACGGGGTGGGGGGGGGCGGGAACGGGGGGGCAAGCCCCGGCCGGGTGCGCGGGGTTGTGGAACCATACAGCACCCCCGGCACCG
>NZ_JBHWUR010000059.1:276-47014 GCF_042737755.1 Streptomyces sp. NPDC059994 | reverse complement strand
GACGCTTCCTTTGTTCCCGTTTCCGGGCCCTCCGGGCGCTTCCTTCGTTTCCGACTCTATCAGACTCTTTCGTGTCCGATTCCCAGTCAGCGGGACTCGCTTTCCAGGTTTTCGCTTTCGCGTTTCCCTTTCCGGCGACTCCGACTTTATCAGAGATTCTGAGTCGGAATTTCCCTCCCGTTCGGTTTCCCTGGTGTCCCGCGTCGATGACGCGGGAGGACACGCCAAGGTGCCGGGTTCCCGTCTGGAGGAGATGTAAACGTACTGGAGCGGGGCGCCCCGACGCAAATCGAGGGGCCCCGCTCCGGGCGTACGCCGTTGGTATCAGACGGGTCGTCAGACCTCGACGACGACCGGGAGGATCATCGGGCGCCGACGGTACGTGTCCGAGACCCACTTGCCGACCGAGCGGCGGATCAGCTGCTGGAGCTGGTGGGGCTCCACGACGCCGTCCTGGGCGGACTTGTTGATCGCCTCTTCGACCTTCGAGAGCGCCGGCGTGAACGCCGAGTCCTCGATGCCGGAGCCGCGTGCCTGGATCGTCGGACCGCTGACGATCTTGCCGCTCGACGCGTCGATGACCACGAAGACCGAGATGATGCCCTCGTCCCCGAGGATGCGGCGGTCCTTGAGCGAGGACTCGGTGACGTCGCCGACCGAGAGGCCGTCCACGTACACGTAACCCGCCTGGACCTTGCCGACGATCTTCGCGGCGCCGTCGACCAGGTCGACGACCACGCCGTCCTCGGCGATGACGATGTGGTTCTTCGGGACGCCGGTGAGAGCTCCGAGCTCCGCGTTCGCCCGCAGGTGGCGCCATTCGCCGTGGACCGGCATCAGGTTCTTCGGCTTGCAGATGTTGTAGAAGTACAGCAGCTCGCCGGCCGAGGCGTGGCCCGAGACGTGCACCTTGGCATTGCCCTTGTGGACGACGTTCGCGCCCCAGCGGGTCAGGCCGTTGATGACGCGGTAGACCGCGTTCTCGTTGCCCGGGATCAGGGACGACGCCAGGATCACCGTGTCGCCCTGGACGATCCGGATCTGGTGGTCGCGGTTGGCCATTCGAGACAGGGCCGCCATGGGCTCGCCCTGCGAACCGGTGCAGACCAGCACGACCTCGTCGTCCGGCAGGTCGTCGAGGGTCTTGACGTCCACGACGAGACCCGCGGGGACCTTCAGATAGCCGAGGTCGCGCGCGATGCCCATGTTGCGGACCATCGAGCGGCCGACGAAGGCGACCCGGCGGCCGTACTCGTGGGCGGCGTCCAGGATCTGCTGGATGCGGTGCACATGGCTGGCGAAGCTGGCCACGATGATCCGCTTGTCGGCGTTGGCGAACACCGTGCGCAGGACGTTGGAGATGTCCCGCTCCGGCGGCACGAAGCCGGGGACCTCGGCGTTCGTCGAGTCGGAGAGGAGGAGGTCGATGCCCTCCTCGCTCAGCCGGGCGAAGGCGTGCAGGTCCGTGAGGCGCCCGTCCAGCGGGAGCTGGTCCATCTTGAAGTCGCCGGTGGCGACGGCCAGGCCCGCGGGGGTGCGGATGGCGACCGCGAGGGCGTCCGGGATGGAGTGGTTGACCGCGATGAACTCGCAGTCGAAGGGGCCCAGGCGCTCGCGGTCGCCCTCGGAGACCTCCAGCGTGTACGGGCGGATGCGGTGCTCCTGGAGCTTCGCCTCGATCAGCGCGAGGGTCAGCTTGGAGCCGATCAGCGGGATGTCCGGCTTCTCGCGGAGCAGGTACGGGACGCCGCCGATGTGGTCCTCGTGGCCGTGCGTGAGCACGATGCCCTCGATGTCGTCGAGGCGGTCCCTGATGCTGCTGAAGTCCGGCAGGATCAGGTCGACGCCGGGCTGCTCCTCCTCGGGGAAGAGCACGCCGCAGTCGACGATGAGCAGGCGGCCGCCGTACTCGAAGACCGTCATGTTCCGGCCGATTTCGCCGAGGCCGCCGAGCGGGGTGACGCGCAGGCCATTCTTGGGAAGCTGCGGCGGGGTGCCGAGTTCGGGATGCGGATGACTCAAAAGACTCTCCTCACCACGCACGCCACGTACCTATAGGGCACGTGGCGCGCATGACATTCGTGCACTTGCTGTTGTCGGTTTCGTTCTTCGTATTCAGTTGTGAAGTCTGTGGTGACAGCTCTACCCCGCAGGAGCTAGAGCTGTACCCCGCCGGCCGCAAGATCGATCTTGAGCTGGGCGGTTTCCTCCGCCGTCAGGTCGACCATCGGCAGTCGCAGCGGCCCGCCGGGGAGCCCCTGGAGGGCCAGCGCGGCCTTGGTGGTGATCACTCCCTGGGTACGGAACATGCCCGTGTACACCGGGAGCAGCCGCTGGTGGATCTCGGTGGCCTTCTGGACGTTGCCCGAAAGGTACGCGTCGAGGAGCGCACGCAGCTCGGGGGTGACCACATGGCCGACGACGGAGACGAAGCCGACAGCGCCGACCGAGAGCAGTGGCAGGTTGAGCATGTCGTCGCCGGAGTACCAGGCGAGGCCGGAGCGGGCGATGGCCCAGCTGGCACGGCCGAGGTCGCCCTTGGCGTCCTTGTTGGCGACGATACGCGGGTGCTCGGCGAGGCGCACCAGGGTTTCGGTGTCGATCGGGACACCGCTGCGGCCGGGGATGTCGTAGAGCATCACCGGGAGCTCGGTGGCGTCGGCGATGGCCGAGAAGTGCCGGTACAGGCCCTCCTGAGGGGGCTTGTTGTAGTACGGCGTGACGGCGAGCAGGCCGTGTGCGCCGGAGCGTTCGGCCGTGCGGGCCAGCTCCAGGGTGTGACGCGTGTCATTGGTGCCGATGCCGGCGACGACGTGGGCCCGGTCTCCGACCGCTTCCAGTACGGCCCGTACGAGCTGGTCTTTCTCCGCGTCGCTGGTGGTCGGGGACTCGCCGGTGGTGCCGTTGACGATCAGTCCGTCGTTACCTGCGTCGACCAGGTGGACGGCGAGCCGCTGCGCGCCGTCGAGGTCGAGTGCGCCGTCCGCCGTGAAGGGCGTGACCATGGCGGTGAGGACCCGCCCGAAGGGGGTCTGCGGAGTGGAGATCGGAGCCATGGGTAACACGCTACTCGCTGCTCAGCGCCGGGTGTCCCCTCGGGGGATGTGGCAGAGGGAGCCCGGCACTGCCTGCTCGGGGGTTCAAGCAGTGCCGGGTCCGTTTGATCAGCCTAGATGAACTTCACGAAACGCCGCAATACGGACACTTTGCGCGGGCTATCCGTACATCTGTGCCCGTACGGGCGGATTCGGGCCACTTAAGGGGCGACGCGGCCGTTGGTGTCGAAGGCGGCATAGGTGAGCGGCATGAGCTTCGCCCAGTGCTCCTCCATCTTCTCGCCGACCATCTCGATCTCCCGCTGCGGGAACGACGGCACCTTCGCCCGCTCGTGCTGAATGCGCAGCCCCGGGAAGTGCATCAGGGAACGGGCGTTGCACGTCGCGTACACCGACGAGAGCAGGCCGACCGGAAGCACGGCGCGGGCGACCTCGCGGGCCACGCCCGCCGCCAGCATCTCCTGGTAGGCCTCGTACGCCTGGCGGCAGGAGTCCTTCATCGCGCGGGCTGTCAGCTCCTGCTGGGCCTCGGTACCCGCCACGAACTCGTACGTGCCGGGGCGGCCCTGCTGGTGAGCTTGCGGTCGGCTCCCGGCACGTAGAACACCGGCTGGAGCTCCCGGTAGCGGCCGGACTCCTCGTTGTACGACCAGCCCACCCGGTGCCGCATGAACTCGCGGAAGACGAAGATCGGGGCGCTGATGAAGAACGTCATCGAGTTGTGCTCGAAGGGGCTGCCGTGCCGGTCCCGCATCAGGTAGTTGATCAAGCCGCTGGAGCGCTCGGGATCTTTCTGGAACTCCTCCAGGGACTGCCCGCCGGCGGGGGTGTCGGTCACCGACGGGTCCTCCCAGTCGGTACGGAGGCGACCACCCTACGGCCCGGCACCGACAACGCCCGCCCTGACGAACCGTCATAGAATTCTTCGGCCAATTCGGGGAATTCGGGCACCAATCCTCAACTCCGCGCGTCTGTATCAGTAGACGCATCACAGTTCGAGCACTCCACCACAGCCCGTGCACCACCCCAGAGGCAAGGAGAAGCCCCTCATGTTCCGCCGGCGGGAGTCCGTCCCCTTCACGTTCGTCGCCGAGGCCGACCGCTTCCGCAGCAATGTCGCCCCGCCGCCGCGCGAGCGTGCCGGCGCCGGCCGAATACTGGGCCGTACGCTGGTCGGGCTCACCGTGGTCGCCGGGCTCGCGGGCTCGCTCCTGTTCGGCCTGCCCGCGCTCGAACCGGCCCAGTCTCCGGGACACTCCCAGCAGTCCCAGGCGGACGGCCGCTGACTCTCCCCCATTGTCCGAGTGGCGTGGGAGACACCCCCATGGCCCCCCGAAAGTGGTCGTCCGACTGCCTCCTGGGTAGCCTCACCGGGCACAGCCAATCGAGCGTGCTTGTGAGTGAGGATCAGTCGTGCCCCTGCCCTTCCTGACGGCCGACCGCGCATTCGATGCGACCGCCGACGATGTCGCGCTGCCCTTCGACGACCACGACCGCTGGCGGCGTCCCTACCGACCGGGCCCCTGGCGGGTCGGAGCGGCCGCCGTGCTGCTGCTCCTGGCCTCGTTCGTGCTGCTCGCCGCGGTGATCATCGCGTTCACCGGCGGTCCGGCCGCGGCGCTCGCTGTCCTGGTGGTCGCCCTCGCCGTGATCGCGTCGGCGCTGCGACTGCTGCGGATGGGCGTCTGGGTCAGCCGGGCCGGGCTGCGGCGGGTCCGCTTCCTGCGCACCTCCACAATGCCGTGGCAGCAGATCGAGGACGTACGGACGGTGCAGCAGCCGGTGCGGTGGCTCGGGCTGCCCCGGACCGTGCAGGGGCAGGCGCTGCTCGTCTCCCGGCGCGGCGGGGCGACGCTTCCGGTGCTGCTCACCGACCACAACGCGGACTTCCTGTCGCGCGTCGAGGCGTTCGACCGAGCGGCCGACACCGTGGAGGTCTGGGGCGCGGAGTACGGGCGCCCCTGATCCCGGGCGGTGCCCCGCGGGGCACCGGCGTACAAACCGCTCCGCCGACTACTCCGCCGCCTCCCGCAGCGTGATGGCCCGCTGCATCGCCTTGCGGGCGCGGGGGGTGTCGCGGGCGTCCTGGTAGGCCACGGCCAGGCGGAACCAGCAGCGCCAGTCGTTCGGCGCGTCCTCCGTCTCGGCCTTGCGGCGGGCGAAGACCTCGTCGGCCGAGTCGCGGTCGATGCGGCCGGCCGGGGTGCGGACCAGTTCGTCGACCGGGAGGCCGTCCTCGGCCTCCAGTTCGGCGGCGAGGGCGTTGGCCCGGGTCACGAAGCGGGTGTTGGCCCAGAGGAACCAGATGCCGATCAGCGGCAGCACCAGGACCGCGATCCCCATGGTGACGGTGATCAGCTTGCCGTCCTGGATGAGCATCAGGCCCCGGCTGCCGACCAGGACGAAGTAGAAGACCAGGACGGCAGCCGTGACGAAGTAAGTGATCTTTGCGCGCATGACCGGCAGTCCAGCTCAGTTCAGGTCGAGGAAGTGTTCCAGGCCGAAGGTCAGGCCCGGAGTGGTCACCACGCGGCGCGCGCCGAGCAGGATGCCCGGCATGAAGCTGCTGTGGTGGAGCGAGTCATGACGGATCGTCAGCGTCTCGCCCTCGGCGCCCAGGAGGACCTCCTGGTGCGCCAGCAGACCGCGCAGCCGGATCGCGTGGACGGGGACGCCGTCGACGTCCGCGCCGCGCGCCCCGTCCAGCGCCGTCGCCGTGGCGTCCGGCGCGGGGCCGACCCCCGCCTCGGCGCGGGCCGCCGCGATCAGCTGCGCGGTGCGCGTCGCGGTGCCCGAGGGCGCGTCCACCTTGTTGGGGTGGTGCAGCTCGACGACCTCGACGGACTCGAAGTAGGGGGCGGCGAGCTGCGCGAACTTCATCGTCAGGACGGCCCCGATGGAGAAGTTCGGCGCGATGAGCACACCGGTGGACGGCGAGCCGTCCAGCCAGGTGGTGAGCTGCGCGAGGCGGTCCTCGGTCCAGCCGGTGGTGCCGACGACCGCGTGCATCCCGTGGCGCACACAGAAGTCGAGGTTGCCCATCACCGAGGCGGGGGTGGTCAGTTCGACCACGACCTGGGCGTCCGCGTCGGCGAGCGCCTCAAGCTTGTCGCCCCGGCCGAGCGCGGCCACCAGCTCCATGTCCTCGGCCGCTTCCACGGCCCGTACCGCTTCGGAACCGATGCGGCCCTTGGCGCCGAGAACCGCCACGCGCAGCTTGCTCATGTTGCTTCCTTACGTCCTTGCGTACACGTACGGATCAGGAGACCGCTTCATGGAGGCGGTCGGCCTGCTTGTCCTTCAGCGGGCCGATGACGGACAGCGAGGGACGCTGACCCAGCACATCACGGGCCACCTCGCGGACGTCGTCCGGGGTGACCGCGGCTATCCGGGCCAGCATGTCGTCGACCGACATCTGGGTGCCCCAGCACAGCTCGCTCTTGCCGATGCGGTTCATCAGCGCGCCCGTGTCCTCAAGGCCCAGGACGGTCGAGCCGGAGAGCTGGCCGACCGCGCGGCCGATCTCCTCGTCCGACAGCCCGTCCGAGGCGACCCGGTCCAGCTCGTCCCGGCAGATCTTCAGGACGTCGTGGACCTGGCTGGGGCGGCAGCCCGCGTACACGCCGAACAGGCCGCAGTCGGCGAAGCCCGAGGTGTACGAGTACACGCTGTAGGCGAGGCCGCGCTTCTCCCGTACCTCCTGGAAGAGGCGGGACGACATACCGCCGCCCAGGGCCGTGTTCAGCACGCCGAGCGCCCAGCGGCGCTCGTCGGTGCGGGCCAGGCCCGGCATGCCGAGGACGACGTGCGCCTGCTCGGTGCGCCGGTTGAGGAGCTCGACGCGGCCCGCCGTCCTCAGGGTGCGGACGCCCTCGCGCGGGGCGACCGGGACCGCGTCCGTACGGGTGAGCGCGCCGGCCTTCTCGAAGGCCTTGCGGACCTGGCGTACGACGGTGGCGTGGTCGACGTTTCCGGCCGCCGCGACGACGAGGTGGCGCGGGTCGTAGTGCTTCTTGTAGAAGCGGGCGACCTGCGCCCGGGTCAGCGCGTTGATCGTGTCGACCGTGCCGAGGACCGGGCGGCCCAGCGGGGTGTCGCCGAGCATGGTGTGCGCGAACAGGTCGTGCACGCAGTCGCCCGGGTCGTCCTCGGTCATCGCGATCTCTTCGAGGATGACACCGCGCTCGGCGTCCACATCCTCTTCGAGGATGAGGGAGCCGGTCAGCATGTCGCAGACGACGTCGATCGCCAGCGGCAGGTCGGTGTCGAGCACGCGCGCGTAGTAGCAGGTGTACTCCTTCGCCGTGAAGGCGTTCATCTCGCCGCCGACCGCGTCGATCGCGGAGGAGATGTCGAGGGCGCTGCGCTTGCGCGTGCCCTTGAAGAGGAGGTGCTCCAGATAGTGCGTGGCGCCGTTGAGCGTGGGCGTCTCGTCGCGGGAGCCGACCTGGACCCAGATGCCGAAGGTCGCCGACCGTACGGAGGGCAGCGTCTCGGTGACGACGCGCAGGCCGCCGGGGAGGGTCGTGCGGCGGACGGTGCCGATGCCGTTGGTGCCCTGGAGAAGCGTTTGGGTACGGGCGACGGCCCGCGCCTCCGAAGAGGTGCGGGCCGTCGTCTTGGAGCTACGGGACGTCACTTGTCGGTGTCGTCCTTCGTCTCGTCGCCGTCTTCACCCTCGACGACCGGGATCAGCGAGAGCTTGCCGCGGGAGTCGATCTCCGCGATCTCGACCTGGACCTTGGAGCCGACCGCGAGCACGTCCTCGACGTTCTCCACGCGCTTGCCACCGGCGAGCTTGCGGATCTGCGAGATGTGCAGCAGACCGTCCTTGCCGGGCATGAGGGAGACGAAGGCACCGAAGGTGGTGGTCTTGACGACCGTACCCAGGTAGCGCTCGCCGACCTCCGGCATGGTCGGGTTGGCGATCGCGTTGATCGTGGCGCGGGCGGCCTCGGCCTGCGAGCCGACCTGGGCACCGATGTAGATGGTGCCGTCGTCCTCGATCGTGATCTCGGCGCCGGTGTCCTCCTGGATCTGGTTGATCATCTTGCCCTTGGGGCCGATGACCTCACCGATCTTGTCCACCGGGATCTTGACGGTGATGATCCGCGGGGCGTTCGGGGACATCTCGTCCGGCGTGTCGATCGCTTCCATCATCACGTCGAGGATGTGGAGGCGGGCGTCGCGGGCCTGCTTGAGGGCCGCGGCCAGGACGGAGGCCGGGATGCCGTCCAGCTTGGTGTCGAGCTGGAGGGCGGTGACGAACTCCTTCGTACCGGCGACCTTGAAGTCCATGTCGCCGAAGGCGTCCTCCGCACCGAGGATGTCGGTGAGGGCGACGTAGTGCGTCTTGCCGTCGATCTCCTGGGAGATCAGACCCATGGCGATACCGGCGACGGGGGCCTTGAGCGGCACACCGGCGTTCAGCAGCGACATGGTGGAGGCGCAGACCGAGCCCATGGACGTCGAGCCGTTGGAGCCGAGGGCCTCGGACACCTGACGGATCGCGTACGGGAACTCCTCGCGCGTCGGCAGGACCGGCACGATCGCGCGCTCGGCGAGCGCGCCGTGGCCGATCTCGCGGCGCTTGGGCGAGCCCACGCGGCCGGTCTCGCCGACCGAGTACGGCGGGAAGTTGTAGTTGTGCATGTAGCGCTTGCGGGTCACCGGGGAAAGGGTGTCCAGCTGCTGCTCCATACGGAGCATGTTGAGGGTGGTGACGCCCAGGATCTGGGTCTCGCCACGCTCGAACAGCGCCGAGCCGTGCACGCGCGGGATGGCCTCGACCTCGGCGGCCAGGGTACGGATGTCCGTGATCCCGCGGCCGTCGATGCGGACCTTGTCCTTGATGACGCGCTCGCGGACCAGCTTCTTGGTCAGCGCGCGGTACGCGGCGGAGATCTCCTTCTCGCGGCCCTCGAAGGCCGGCAGGAGCTTCTCGGCGGCCAGCTCCTTGACGCGGTCCAGCTCGGCCTCGCGGTCCAGCTTGCCCGCGATGGTCAGCGCCTGGGCGAGCTCGCCCTTGACCGCGGCGCTGAGCGCCTCCAGGACGTCGTCCTGGTAGTCGAGGAAGACCGGGAACTCGCCGGTCGGCTTCGCGGCCTTGGCGGCGAGCTCGGCCTGGGCCTTGCAGAGCACCTTGATGAAGGGCTTCGCGGCGTCCAGACCGGCGGCGACGACCTCCTCGGTCGGCGCCTCGGCGCCGCCCTTGACCAGCTGGATCGTCTTGTCGGTGGCCTCGGCCTCGACCATCATGATCGCGACGTCGCCGTCCTCAAGGGCGCGACCCGCGACGACCATGTCGAAGACGGCGTCCTCAAGCTCGGTGTGCGTCGGGAAGGCCACCCACTGGCCGCGGATCAGCGCGACGCGGACGCCGCCGATCGGGCCGGAGAAGGGCAGGCCGGCCAGCTGCGTGGAGCAGGAGGCGGCGTTGATGGCGACCACGTCGTACAGGTGGTCGGGGTTGAGCGCCATGATCGTGGCGACGACCTGGATCTCGTTGCGCAGGCCCTTCTTGAAGGACGGGCGCAGCGGGCGGTCGATCAGGCGGCAGGTGAGGATCGCGTCCTCGGAGGGGCGGCCCTCCCGGCGGAAGAAGGAGCCGGGGATCTTGCCGGCCGCGTACATCCGCTCCTCGACGTCCACCGTCAGGGGGAAGAAGTCGAGCTGGTCCTTGGGCTTCTTGGACGCGGTGGTGGCCGACAGGACCATCGTGTCGTCGTCCAGGTACGCGACGGCGGAGCCGGCGGCCTGCTTGGCCAGGCGGCCCGTCTCGAAGCGGATGGTGCGGGTGCCGAAGGATCCGTTGTCAATAACGGCCTCGGCGTAGTGGGTCTCGTTCTCCACTAGCATTTTCTCCGATACTCATCGTCTTTCGTCCCCGGGCCCGTGTGGCGGGGGGACGGTGTGGCGGAGAAGCCCTCCTGGGCTGCGGGCCGGTCTTCGATCGAAGCATCCGGGGGCGTTGTCTCCCCGGAGGCCACTACCGAGGACCGGCGGCGGGAGGAGGCTTCTCGCTCATTGTGTGTTGCGTTGCGTGTTGCGTTGTACGACCAGACTACTGAGCGTCCGGTACGTCCCGCACGTACAGCAAAGGGAGCGGCCCCCTAATAGGTGGGAACCGCTCCCTTCACGGCGACTTACTTGGCGCCGCCGGCCGCACCGCGGCGGATGCCCAGGCGGTCGACCAGCGCACGGAAGCGCTGGATGTCCTTCTTGGCCAGGTACTGCAGCAGGCGGCGGCGCTGGCCCACCAGGATCAGCAGACCACGACGGGAGTGGTGGTCATGCTTGTGGGTCTTGAGGTGCTCGGTCAGGTCCGAGATGCGGCGGGAGAGCATGGCGACCTGAACCTCGGGGGAGCCGGTGTCGCCCTCCTTCTGGCCGAACTCGGACATGATCTGCTTCTTCGTAGCGGCGTCGAGAGACACTCGGTACTCCTCGTAGTCGAAATGTGCCACCGAGTGCCCCTGGTCTTTGTCTCAGGGGAGCTTCCGTTACTCGGGAGGCGGGGATCCGCTGGGCGCAGCCTTCAGAAGACTCCGAAGACGCGTACACAAACGGCCGTCACACAGCGTACCAGTACGCCGGGACTCGTCCGATCGGGGGTCGCCCACCCCCGGGCGTGTCCCGGGGCCCCCGGGCCCGTCAGCCGCTGGTGAGCGAGCGGGCCCGGTCGAAGATGTCCAGGACGGCCAGGCAGAGCGGGACCAGCGAGAGCAGTACGGCGCCCTCGGCGAGGTCGAGGGTGCGGCCCCAGAACGGCGAGAGGCCCTTCTTCGGGATGATCAGGCCGATGGCGGTGATCAGGGCGGCGCCGGCCGCGACGGCCGCGGAGAGCCAGATCGTACGGATGTCGAGGGAGCCCCGGTCGCCGTAGCGGACGAAGTCGTACAGCAGGTCGCCGGGCGGGTTCAGGGAGAGGCCGAGGACCAGCAGGGCGATCGCGGCGATCCCGGCCACCAGGACGCAGGCGACCTGCGAGGTGTAGCGGAACAGACGCGCGCGCAGCAGCATGGCGAGCCCGGCGGTGAGCGCGAGGAGCTGGCCGTAGACGCTGTGCGAGAAGCCGAGGACGGCGGCGGAGCCGACCACGGTCGCGGCGCAGCCGCCGACCAGGCCGAGCAGCATCTCGTGGCCGCGCCGGGCCTGGGCGGCTATGCGCTCGGCGTCGACGGGGCGGGCGTCGGGGGCGCTGCTGGGCTCGGCGCCGAAGTCGTCTCCGGCGGCGCTGCGCGGGGAGGCGTAGCCGATGGGGAGCCGGGCGAAGCGGGCCGAGAGGCCCGGCAGGAAGGCGACCAGGCCGATGGCGACCGGGGCGCAGACCGCGGCCGTCCGGGTGGCGGTGGACTCGGTGAGGATCGCCACGAAGGTGGCGAGGGTGCCGGTGGCGGCGAGGAAGGTGGCCGCCACGAACGGGGCGTCGCCGCTCGGGGTGAGGACGACCAGGGACACCGAGGCGACCAGGACGGTGACGCAGCCGAGCAGGAACTGGAGCTTGCCGGGTCCGCCGCTGTCCGGGCCGATGATGCCGGAGCCGGCGATCAGCAGCAGCGGCAGCGCGCCCAGGCCCAGGGCCACGGCGCTGGCGCGGTCGGAGTAGACCCGGGCCCGGACCCCCGCGAAGGCGGTGAGCAGCAGTCCCGCGGAGCCGGCGATGATGCCGGGCAGGCCGTGCATGTCGTGGTCGACCGGGTCCGCGTACCAGAGGACGAAGCCCATCAGGACGAGCAGCAGGACGCCGCCGACCAGGCCGGCGCCGCGCAGCAGGTCGTCGCTCCACAGATGGCGGTCGCGGGTGACGGCCGAGGCGACGGCGTCCGAGACGTCGTCGAAGACGGCGGGCGGCAGCGACTCGGCGAACGGGCGCAGGCTCAGCAGTTCCCCGTCGAGGACCTGCTGGGCCGCGAGGGTGCGGGCGCCGTCGAGGACGGTGCCGTCGCGGCGCACCAGGTGGTAGCCGGTGGGCGCGCCCGCCGGCTGGGTCTGGCCGGTGAGCCGGAGGATCTCCGGATAGACGTCGGCGACGGCGATGTCCTCCGGGAGGGCCACATCGATGCGACTGTCGGGCGCCACCACCGTGACCCGGCAGAAGCCTGTCGCTGCGGTCGTACTCACGTCCTCGGACCCCCTGATTCGCGGTTGCGCACACTGCGCGCGCCACCCTACCGGGCTCCGGTGTCACAGGCTGCAAGTAGGATCACCGTCGCGCGCAGGGAGTCCCCGAAATGAGCGGTCACGGGGGCGCCGGAACGCAAGTGACCGTCCGTATCGAGGGATTGATGCTCCGGTGAGCCAGATCGTCGTCAAACGCCCGCCGCGGTCCTTGCCGCCCGAAGTGTCCTCGGACGAACTGCGGCTGGAGGCACCGCCGGAGCTGCCGCGCGGACAGCAGGAGTCGATGCTGATGCAGCTCCTGCCGATGCTCGGCATGGGCTCGTCGGTGGTGTTCTTCTTCATGCCCAACTCGGCACCGTTCATGAAGATCATGGGCGCGCTGATGCTGGTGTCGACGCTGGCCATGGTGATCGCGCAGCTGGTGAAGTTCCGCAAGGGTGCGCAGGGGCAAATGGCAGATGTCCGGCGCGACTACCTCAAGTACCTCGCCCAGACGCGGCGCACGGTGCGCAAGACCGCGCGCCGCCAGCGCGACGCGCAGCTGTATCTGCACCCGGCGCCCGAGCAGTTGTGGTCGGTGGTCGCGGAGGGCTCGCGGGTCTGGGAGCGCCGGGTCGGCGACGACGACTTCGGGCAGGCCCGGATCGGCCTGGGCGCCCAGCAGCTCGCCACCCCGCTGATAGCGCCGGAGACGGCGCCGGTGGACGAGCTGGAGCCGCTGTGCGCGGGCGCGATGCAGCAGTTCCTGGCGGTGCACGGCTCGCTGGACGGGCTGCCGATGGCGGTCTCGATGCGCGCCTTTTACCACGTGACGGTCTCCGGCGACCCCGACGCCTCCCAGTCGGCCGCGCGCGCGCTGGTGGCGCAGCTGGTGACGCTGCACTCCGCCGACGACCTGATGGTCGCCGTGGTGGCGGCGCCGGGCGCGGTGGAGCGCTGGGACTGGACGAAGTGGCTGCCGCACACCCAGGTGCCCGGCCAGGTCGACGGGGCCGGTACGAAGCGGCTGTTCGGTGACGACCTGGGCGAACTGGAACTGCTGCTGCACAGCAGGCTGGACGGGCGGCCCCGGTTCAGCCGGGACAACCAGCCGGTCCTGGACCAGCCGCACCTGGTGGTGGTCCTGGACGGCGGGATGGTGCCGCCGGACTCGATGTTCGCGGCCGCCGAGGGGCTGCAGGGCGTCACCATCATCGAGGTGGTGCCGGGCGAGCTCGACGAGCCGCGCGGCGGTCTCTCGGTGGTCGTGCGGCCGGGCCGGCTGCGCCTGGAGTCGGGCTTCGGGATGGCGTACGAGGGCGTGCCCGACCAGATGTCGCTGCCGGCCGCCGAGGCGCTGGCCCGCCAGCTCGCGCCGCTGCAGATGGGCGGCGGGGACGACGACGAGCCGCTGCTCGCCAACCTGGACTTCACGGACCTGCTGAACCTGGGCGACGCGGGCTCCATCGACGTGGCCCGCACCTGGCGGCCGCGCTCGACGGCCGAGCGGCTGCGGGTGCCGATCGGTGTCGGCGAGGACGGCCAGCCGGTGATGCTGGACCTCAAGGAGGCTGCGCAGGAGGGCATGGGCCCGCACGGCCTGTGCGTGGGCGCGACCGGCTCCGGCAAGTCGGAGCTGCTGCGCACCCTGGTGCTCGGCCTCGCGGTCACCCACACCTCGGAGACGCTGAACTTCGTCCTCGCGGACTTCAAGGGCGGCGCGACCTTCACCGGTATGTCGCAGATGCCGCACGTGGCGGCGGTCATCACCAACCTGGCGGACGACCTCACCCTGGTCGACCGCATGGGCGACGCGATCCGCGGCGAGCTCCAGCGCCGCCAGGAGCTGCTGCGCTCGGCGGGCAACTACGCCAACATGCACGACTACGAGAAGGCGCGCGCGGCGGGCGCCCCGCTGGAGCCGCTGGCCTCGCTGGTCCTGGTGATCGACGAGTTCTCCGAACTCCTCACCGCCAAGCCCGACTTCATCGACATGTTCATCCAGATCGGCCGCATCGGCCGCTCCCTCGGCGTGCATCTGCTGCTTGCCTCGCAGCGCCTGGAGGAGGGCAAGCTGCGCGGCCTCGACACGTACCTCTCGTACCGCGTGGGTCTGCGCACCTTCTCGGCGGCCGAGTCGCGTACGGCGCTCGGCGTCCCCGACGCCTACCACCTGCCGTCGGTGCCGGGCTCGGGCTACCTCAAGTTCGGCACGGACGAGATGGTCCGCTTCAAGGCGGCATACGTGTCGGGCACCTACCGCTCCGGCGGCCCCGACCTGTCGGTGGGCCCGCTGCCCATCGAGCGGCGCCCCGCGCTGTTCACCGCGACCCCGGTGCCGGTCGTCTACGCGGCGCCCGACCCGGCGGCCCTCAGGGGCCCGGGCGAGGACGACGCGCTGGCCGACACGGTGCTCGACGTGATCGTGCGGCGCCTGGAGGGGCAGGGCGTGCCCGCCCACCAGGTGTGGCTGCCGCCGCTGGACGACGCGCCCTCGCTCGACCAGCTGCTGCCGGGCATCGCGACGACCGCGGAGCGCGGTCTGAACGCGACGGAGTACACCCGCCCGGGCGGTCTGATCGTGCCGCTCGGCCTCATCGACAAGCCCTTCGAGCAGCGCCGCGAGGTGCTCTACCGGGACTTCTCGGGCGCGGCGGGCCACATGCTGCTCGTCGGCGGCCCGCAGTCCGGCAAGTCGACGCTGCTGCGCACCCTGATCTCGTCGTTCGCGCTCACCCACACCCCGCACGAAGTGCAGTTCTACGGGCTCGACTTCGGCGGTGGCGGTCTGTCAGCCATCGCCGGCCTGCCGCACGTGGGCGGCATCGCCTCGCGCCTGGACCCCGAGCGGGTGCGGCGTACGGTGGCGGAGGTCGCGGGCGTGCTGAACCGGCGCGAGGAGTTCTTCCGCGCCAACGGCATCGACTCCATCTCCACCTACCGGCGCCGCCGCGCGGCCGGTGAGCTGCCGGGCGAGGCCTGGGGCGACGTGTTCCTCGTCATCGACGGCTGGGGCGCGTTCCGCGGCGACTACGAGATGCTCGACGGCGTCGTCCAGGACATCGCGAGCCGGGGCCTCGGCTACGGCATCCACGTCATCCTCACCGCCTCCCGCTACATGGAGGTGCGCGCCGCGCTCAAGGACCAGATCCTGGGCCGGCTGGAGCTGCGGCTCGGCGACTCGATGGACTCCGAGTTCGACCGCAAGGTCGCCGCGAACGTGCCGGTGGGCATGCCGGGCCGCGGCCAGGTCGCGGAGAAGCTGCACTTCATGTCGGCGCTGCCGCGCATGGACGGCTCGTGCGAGCCGGAGACGCTCTCCGAGGCGACCGAGGCGTTCGTGCGCACGGTCAAGGAGGCGTGGCAGGGCCCGGCGGCCCCCACCGTCCGGCTGCTCCCCCGCAGGCTCCCGGCCGACCAGCTGCCGAAGGGCTTCGAGTACCCGCAGCACGGTGTGGCGATCGGCATCGACGAGACCAATCTGGAGCCGGTGTTCGTCGACTTCGAGACCGACCCGTTCTTCCTCGTCTTCGGTGAGAGCGAGTCGGGCAAGACGGCGCTGCTGCGCCACCTCGCCCAGAAGATCTCCGAGCGGTACTCGCCGGACGAGGCGAAGATCGTGGTCGGCGACTACCGCCGCTCACTCCTGGACGTGGTCCCTCAGACGCATCTGCTGGAGTACGCGCCGCTGTCCAGCGCGCTGGAGATGCACATGAACGCCCTGGCGGACCTGATGGTGCGCCGCCAGCCGCCGCCGGACGTGACCCCGCAGCAGCTGCGCGACCGCTCCTGGTGGACGGGCCCGCAGGTCTTCATCATCGTCGACGACTACGAGCTGGTCTCGACGAACGCGGGCAACCCGCTCTCGGTGATGGTGGAGAACCTGCCGTTCTCCCGGGACGTCGGCGTCCGCTTCATCATCGCCCGCAGCTCGGCGGGCGCGTCCCGCTCGATGTACGAGTCCTTCATGCAGCGCATCAAGGAGCTCGGCGCACAGGGCGTGGTCCTGTCGGGCGACCCGAACGAGGGCGACGTCCTCGGCAACGTCCGCCCCCGCCCGATGCCGCAGGGCCGCGGCTACTTCGTCTCCCGCAAGCGCGGCACACCGCTGGTGCAGCTGGGCTGGCTCCCGGAGCAGTGACGGCCGAGCGGTGACAGTGGGTGGAACGGGCGGTACGGACCGCCCGCTCCAACTACGCTGACAGGCACTGAACTTCGAAGGGAACGTGCTACATGGGCAGCGAACGTGAGAAGGAAGAGCTGTACGCCCTGGACATCTCGGGCGTGGAGTGGGTCAGCGCGCCGGGCACCGAAGAGGCGGAGGAGCGGGTGGAGATCGCCCATCTGCCCGGCGGCGCCGTCGCGATGCGGTCGTCGCTCGACCCGGACACCGTGCTGCGGTACACGGAGGCGGAGTGGACGGCGTTCGTCCTGGGGGCGCGGGACGGCGAGTTCGACCTGCGCTGAGCGCCGGAGCGTGGCGGGGCCGTGAGCGGCCACAGCGAACATACGGAAGGGGGTCACGCCCGTGCGGGCGTGACCCCCTTTCCCTGCGCCTGCCCTTGGATCAGTAGCCCTCGGTGAACAGCCGCGACGCCTTCAGGTCGGTCGCGTGGTAGCTGTCCTTGCCGGTCTCGATCGTCTTGGCGATCTTCTCCAGCGTCTGCTGGATGTCGTGCGCGTCGGCCCGGTAGTCCTTCTGGACCTTCAGGTACTGACCGTGCGCCTCGCCGTCCCAGGTGTTGGCGACGACGTTCACGGCCGCCTCCATGCGCCCGAGGTCGTCCGTGATGCGCTTGGAGATGGCGCGGATGCTGTTCGCGATCTCCTGGACGTTCTCATACCGAATCTTGAGGTCGGGACCGTTGTCGCCCATGTCTGCTCCTCGTGAAGTCTGAACTGTGCTGGGTGCGTACGTACGCGGATGAGCTGCGGCGCGTGCGTGCGGCGCCGGAAGGGTGCCTCGGAGCGCCTCGGAGTGTCTCGGAGCGCCTAGAGGCTGTTCAGGCTGGAGGTGTTGGGCACGCCGCCGCTGGCGGCGCCACCCTCCGCGTTGATCGCCCGGAACGCGGCGTCGACCTCTTCGTCGTTCTCCTGGTTGAGGTTCTTCGTGCCGATCACGGCGTTGTAGAGGACGTCCAGCTTGCGGCGGATGTCGTCGTGGCGCCGGTTCAGCGTGTCCTGGGCGGTCACGAACTGGTTGGCACCGGAACCGGACCACCCGGCACCGACCGTGGCGATCGCGTCGGCCAGCACGCGGATCTGCTGGCTCATGTCGTGCGCGGTTTCCTCAATGGCGTTCTTGGCCTTGGTGACGGCCTCGTAGCCAATGCTCTGACCACCGGGATTGGAGCTCATTCTCTTCCCTCTCGTGAGTGTCCGAGCGAGTGATTACGCTCGCTTGTTGCGTACACGTACCGCCGCGAAGGCGCCGCCGATGAGAACGGCGGCCGCGGCGATGATGGCGATGACGGTCCAGGGCGCGGAGTCCTTGTCCTCGGACCCCGAGTCCGCGGCCTTGCCGGCCTGCGGCTTCTCCTGGTCGCCACCGCCTGCCCCCTTGTCTGCTGTGTCTGCGGGAGAGGGGGAAGTCGTGGATGTGCCGGCGCCGGCGCCGGCGCCTCGGGCGGCGAGCAGCGGGTTGACGTCGGCGGGGCCCGGGTTGCCGTTGCCCTTGAGGAGGACCTGGGCGGGGCGGACGGTGCCGTACCCGATGTACTGACTCGGCACCTTGCCGTTGTGCCCGGCGGTCTCCATCATCACGCGCAGCACCTGGTTGCCGGTCCAGGCGGGGTGGGCGGACCAGATCAGGGCGGCTGTGGCGGAGGTTAGGGCGGTGGCTTGGCTGGTGCCGTGGGAAGCGCAGTACCCGGCGCCGCGCGTGCAGTACCCGGGGATCTCATCGCCCGGGGCCGCGAGCCCGACGCCGGCACCGTGGTTGGACCACTGCGCGACCTTACCCTTGGAGTCAATGGCGCTCACCGCGACGACACCGGGGTACGCACCGGGGTGGTCTATGCGGTCGAGTTCGTCATTGCCCGCTGCCGCAAAGATCAACTTGCCCTTCTTGAGGGCGTAGTCGACCGCCGACTTGAGTTCGGCGTCCTCGGTGTCATTGGGCGAGCCACCAAGCGAGACGCTAATGATTTTGGCCTCGGTGTCCGCGGCGGCACGAATGCCGAGTGAGACGACCTTCAGCCCCGGCAGGACGTTCTCGTAGACCTTCACCGGAAGGACCTTGGCGCCGGGAGCGAGCCCCTTGACTCCGCCCTGCGCGCCGCTCCCGGCGATGAGCAGCCCCATGTTCGTCCCGTGCCGGTTGGTGTCCTCGCGAGCGCTCTTCGCCGGCTGGTCGATGTTCTTGCCCAGCAGGACACGGCCTTTGAGTTCGGGAACGGTGCCGTCGACACCACTGTCGACGACCGCCACCGTGACTCCGGAACCAGTGCTGACCTTCCACATGGCGTCCGCGTCCATCGCGTCCAGGTACCACTGCTTGGACCGCATGTCGTCGGCCAGCGCCGCCGGCGCGGTGCCGACGGAGCAGGCCAGCGCGGCAGCCACCGCGGCACCGAGAAGTGCCGAGCGGCTGCGCACCGAGCGGGCTGAGCTGAACATGGGACTGCGGACTCCTTGAGCGGCGATGGTTTGCGTACGTCAGTCGACGACCGGCGGGACGACCTTGCGGTGGTCCATCGCCCACGTCTCCTCGTCCTCGACCAGGTAGTCGGGGGCCTCGGAAGAAGTGGAACGACGCCGGTCCGTGCCTCGCTTGTTACCGTTCACCAACCCCGTACCACCGGGGGTGAATTCACCACGCCCACCGAGAGACGCACGCGGGGCCCCCACAGTTCCACCGGGCTCGGAAGCCAGCCTGCGACCGCCCATGCCCGTCGCACCACGCGCCGCGCCGGGGCCGTGCCCCATGCCGCCGCCCATGGGCCCACGGCCCATACCGGTTCCGGCGCGCTCCTCGCCGACGACCGTGCCCATCGGGAGCCGGGGCGTCGAGCCACGGCCGGTCGTCGGCGTGGGACGCCCGCCGCTGATGCCCTCGGGGGTGATACCGCGCGTGGTGCCCGGCAGACCACTCGGACGAGCGATACCCGGACCGCGCAGGTTGCCATTCGGGCCACTCCCCGGAGTGCTCACCCGAGTCGTGGTGGAAGGCCGACCAAAACCGTCCTTACCGGGCAAGCCAGGCTGGAAGGGCGGCGGGGTGACGACGGTCGTCGGTCCGCCGTGCGTCGGAGTAGGCACGGCAGGCCCGGTGGGCCGCGTCGTGGTCTCCGGGGGCGGAGCCACAATGACCGAGTCGATGGCGGTTCCCACCGGCTGGTGCGTAGCAGAAGGTGTCGTCACCGCCGAGCCGGGGGCCACGGCCCCGCTGCCGGCCGTGGTGTGGTGACCCGTTGAGCCGGAAGCCGCGTAAGACGTCCCGCCCACGGCACCGCCGCCATTGCTGTGCGTGGTGGAGCTGCCTCCATAGGACGAGCTCGCCCCGTAGGAGGTCTCGTCGCCACTGCGCTGGACCGGCAACGGCGCAAACTTAGGCTCAGGCTGCGCCGAGATCCGATCCTTCGACGCGTTGTAGTACGACGACAACCGGTTCAGCTGGTTGATCGCCTCGTTCGTCTTCGGCCCCAGCGCCTTCAGCCGCGCCTTCTCCTTCTCGGGGTCGGCGTAGCACATGCCGTCCGACGCCGGGACCGCCGCCTTCGCCTCGGTCAGGGCCTGGCCCGCGTGGGCCATCTCCTGGCCGACGACCCCCGCGTACTCGGCCAGCACCAACGTCTCCGACACCATGCCGCGGCCCCACTCGCGGAACGCGTCGCCACCGGCGCCGTGCCACTTGACCTGGTCGATGTACCAGCGCAGGTCCCGCGCGATGTCCGCGATGTCGGGCGCCGCGGCGGCCAGCGTCTCGGCCGCGCCGGTCAGTTCGGCCGGCTTGGCCGACGCCAGCATCGCGTTGAGGGCCTCAAGGGACATGCCCTCGAATTCGTCCGTCGCCATCGTTGTGCCCCCCCCTTTACTTCAAGCCGCCGGAGTCGGCGTCGTTGCCCTTGCCACCCTTGTCGGGGCCCTGCGCGGCAGGACCCTTCTCGGGGGCCTTCGTACCGGCCGCCGGAGACTCGTAGTACGTCTCCGTCTCCTTGCGGATGGCCTGGTAGCGGTGGGCCTCGTCCACGTCGATCCCGCCGTAGCCCTTGTCCGCGATGTGCACCGCGATGCCCATGCCCTCGATCTGGTCACCGAAGATCTTGGTGAGCCGCTCCAGGTTCGTACGGACCTTGTCGTACGCCTTGTGCAGCTCGTCCGCGGCCGCGAACCCCTTGCCGTACGAGGCGGGCTGCACCCGCTGGTCGGCGATCTTGGTGTGGCGGGCCGGGGACTGGTCCAGGCTGCGCAGCAGTTCCTCCATGCGGCCCTTGAAGTCGGCGAGGCTCACCCCGTCGACGCCGAGGTCCGGCTTTCCGCCGCCGCTGCCCTTGCCGCCGCTGCCGCCACCGTTCGGCTCGGCCACTGTTCCTCCCCGTAAATCCCCGTCGGCACCGCTCTGCCACTGGTGCCGCGCTACCGCTGTCGCTTCGTCACACTCGTGAAGCGCGCGAAGCATGTGATCACTCTAGTCACTCCGGTTTCGGAGCCGAATGAGTATCCGTACTCAAAGACGTCTCAGGTTCGTCCCGAAACCCCGTTCACCCCGTTCACCCCGTTCACCCCGTTCACCTTCCGCGAACCCCGCTTCCGGGCGTCCCGGATCACCGTCGCCGTGCCCGCGACCACCGCCACGAGCAGGGCGGCGATGCCCAACGCGTACGTCGCGTAACGCTCGTTGCGCTCCTGGGGCGTCTCGGAGAGCGCCAGCGCGGTCACGTCCGGGGCCGTGGCCTTGGGCGGGCCGGGGTCCGGGTGCGCGGCCGCCTCCGGGGGCGAGTCGTCGGTCACCGCGCGGACCGGGTCGACCACGCCCCACCCGACGAAGTTGTCGTGCCCGTTGACGGACCGCTCCGCCGTCTGCTCGATCCGCGCGATGATCTGCGCGGCCGTCCACTTCGTCGTCGCGTACGGGTACTTGGCGCGCAGCAGCGCGGCGACCCCCGCGACGTACGGGGCGGAGAAGCTCGTTCCGTTGTCCGAGCACTGGCCGTTGCCCGGCACGGTCGAGACGACGTCGACGCCGGGCGCCGCGACCCCGACGAACGTGCCCGGCTGCGAGAACACCGCGCGCTCGTTGTTGCGGTCCGAGGACGCGACCGCGAGCACGCCCGGGAAGGCCGCCGGATAGGTGTCCTTCGCCTTGCCGTCCATGCCGTCGTTGCCCGCCGAGGCGACCACCACGATCTGCTTGTCCAAGGCGCGCCGAACGGCCTTCGCGAGGTCCGAGTTGGGCCCCTGCGGCTCGGTCGTGTCCTGCGAGATGTTGATGACGTCGGCGTGCTGCGCGATCGCGTGGTCGATCGCCTGCGCCATCGTGTCCGTCTTGCCGCTGTTCTTCTCGTCGTTCTGGCGGATCGGGATGATCGTGGCCTCGGGCGCCAGGCCGACGAAGCCGGTGCCCGCACGGGGGCGCGCGGCGATGATGCCCGCGACCTTGGTTCCGTGGCCGACCTCGTCGACCGTGCCGCCCGTCTTGCCCCGCTTGTCGTTCTGCTCGCCCGAGCCGTTCTTCTCGGGCTTGAGGTAGTCCTTGCCGCTCTTGGCGTCGACCGCGGACTTCAGCTGCGGGTTGGCGATGTCGACACCGGTGTCGATGACCGCGACCCGTACGCCCTTGCCCTTGGTGTCCTGCCACAGCTCGTCGAAGAGCACCCGCTGGAGCGACCAGGGGCGGCCCTCGATCTGCTTCTTCATGGGGAAGGTGCACTCGCCGCTGCCGTCGACCCCGAGGGCGGGCGGCGCGGGTGCGGGGGCCGCGTACGCGGACGGGGCGAGCGCCAGGGAGGCGACGGCCGTGGCCACGCCCGCCAGCACCGGCTTCCTGTATGGCTTCACCATCGACACTGAGGTCAGTCCTTCCCTACGAGCCCTGGGGCTGGCGGGCGCTGTTGGTGTCGAGCCGCGGGCCCTTGGACAGGAACTCCGACCAGTTGATGGGCACCAGGGCCGGGGTGACCTTCTCGTATCCGAGGCGCTGCTGCGCCTGGCTGGGCTCGGGACGGCCGTCGTCCTGCTTCTGCTGGTCGCCGGTGCCGATGTCGGAGCGGGCGGCGTCGCTGTCCCCGTTGGCCTGCACCGCGTACCGCAGCCCGGTGTCGGTCACCAGGAACAGCGAGCCGTCCGGCTTGGTCTGCTTGCCCTGCACCTGGGTGTAGAGCAGGCCCGTGCCGGGGGTGACGTACGTGCTGGTGCCGCCCGCGGTGATGGCCGCCGGGTACTCGGTGCCCGCCCAGGTGGAGAGCGTGGTGTTGCCCTTGTCGTCGACCTTGCGCAGCACGCTGCACACGGTGCTCCGCGCGCCCGAAGCAGCCGCGCCGCCGCCCGCGTTGACCTGCTTCGCCTTCTTGTCCGGCCAGTTGTTGGCGGCGCCGAAGTAGTCGGGCTTGGGAGCGATGGAGGCCGCGTCGACTTCCTTGACGTCTCCGTGCATGCCGAGCTTCGTGGTCTGCGGGGAGTTGAGCACCAGCCAGGCCGTGAAGTCGGAGACGGGCTGGACCTTCCCCTGCAGTACTACGTACTGCTGGGGACCCGCGCCGGTCTGGGCGCTCAGCACCATGCCGACCTTGTCCTCCTGCGGCGAGAGGCCGCCGCCGGTGCCCGCCGGGGCGCCGACGGGGCCGGGGATCACCGGGAAGTCGACCGGGGTGCCGTCGCCCAGGGTGGCCAGCCAGTCGTCGGTGACGGGCTGCGGCTGCTCGTCGGCGCCGAAGAGCGTACGCGCGAGCAGATCGCCGGGGGCGCCCTTGACCAGGTACTTGGTGCCCTTGGCGTCCACCACGTAACGGGCCTTGTTCTTCTGGCCCTGGACGTAGAGCACCTGGCCGCCGGTGAGCCTGCGCTTGTCGTCGGTCAGCTTGAGGTCGCGGTCGGCGAAGACGAAGGCCGCCTTCTGGACCGAGTCCTTGCCGCCGCCGGGCTGTTCGCAGACCGCCCAGCGCTTGGCCTTGCCGGCCTCGCCCGCGCCGGGCAGCCGGTCCGGGGCGTACGGAATGCCCAGGATCGGGCCGCGCGAGAGCTTGCCCGAGTCCAGGATGTCGTCGCTGACCTGGATGACGTCGAACTTCTGCGGATCGAGCAGCAGCCGCGCCGAGGCCAGGTTGAGCACCGGGTGGAGCAGGACCTTCTTGTCCTTGCCCTTGCCGGTGGACAGGACGACGTAGCGGGTCGTCGACTGCTTGCCGACGATCACCTTGGTGCCGGGTGTGTCCCAGCCCTGCGGCGCCTTGGGCTTGAACATCCCCCAGGCGCCGAAGCCGGCGAGGCAGAGCGCGGCCACGATCACGCTCGGCACGATGGCCTTCAGCGGACGCGGAGCACCTTCCTCCGTGCCCGTGGGAGACGGTTGCAGAAACGCCGCCACCGTGCGCTTCTTCGCAAAGGTGTACGCGTTGAGCTCGTCCCGCCGTGATGCCATGCGCCTCTGTCTCTCCCCGCGCGGCCCCCTGATCGGACCTGGTCCTGCGGTCCCCGGGCCTCGATTGTCAGACCGGCCCCCTACTATGCCTGTTGACCGAGGGTGCCTGTGGGGCGGGTAGGGTGAAGCCGCCGTCAAGACCCCTTGCCGAGCTGGGGGAATCCGGATGTTTTGGGTGCTTGCGCACGAATGGGGGGTGGTGGAGTGATGGCGTCCGCGACGCGTCTGCGGCCTGCCGCCGCCGGTCCTTCGGCCCCCGCCCAGGGAGCCTCCGCACCCCGTCTGAAGGCCCGGCCCGGACACTTCGGGTCGTTCCGACTGCAACAACTCGTGCTGGTGGAGCTCGCCGCCGCCGTGCTGCTGGTCGCGTGGGTGATCGACACACTGATGCTGGTGCCCGCCGGTGTGGTCGCCGCGCTGCTCGTGCTGCTCGCGGTCGTCCGCCGCCACCGCCGCTCGCTGCCCGAGTGGCTGAGCACGGTACTGGCGCTGCGCGCGCGTACGCGCAGGGCGGCGAGCCTGCCGGTCCCGGAGGGCACCGAACCGGGCTTCGCCCCCGCGGTGGAATGCGACCCGGCCCTGCGGACGTACACGTTCGGCGACCGCGACCGCCGCCCCGTCGGCATGGTCGGCGACGGCACCTTCCTCACCGCGGTCCTCCAGGTCGAGATGGACGCCACGGCACTGCGCCCGGAGCGCGGCACCCGCCCGCTGCCGGTCGCCCTCGTACGGGACGCGCTGGACGTCGACGGCATCCGTCTGGAGTCCGCGCAGATCGTCCAGCACACCCAGCCCGCGCCCGCCCCGCACCTGCCGCAGCAGTCGGTGGCCGCCCGCAACTACGCACCGCTGCAGGCCCAGACCGGCTCGCCCGCGGTGCGCATCACCTGGATCGCGCTCAAACTCGACCCCGAGCTGTGCCCGGAGGCGGTGGCGGCGCGCGGCGGCGGTCTGACCGGCGCCCAGAAGTGCCTGGTGCGCGCGGCGGACCAGCTGGCGAGCCGGCTCACCGGCGCCGGGTTCCGTACGACGGTCCTCACCGAGCAGGAGCTGACGGGCGCCATCGCCACCTCGACCTGCGCCAACCCGATGGCGATCACACAGGCGGGCCGCGCGGGCACACCGGGGCGGCGCACCCAGGAGACCGCCAGGACCTGGCGCTGCGACGACCGCCGCCACACGACGTACTGGGTGGGCCGCTGGCCCCAACTGGGCGGCGGCGGGGCCTCGATGCCGCAGCTGGTCGCCCTGCTCACCTCGCTTCCCGCGCTCGCCACCACGTTCAGCCTGACGCTGGCCGCCGGCGACCGCCAGGAGGTCACACTCACCGGACACGTCCGGATCACCGGCCGCAGCGACGAGGAACTGGTCGTCGCCCGCCGGGAGCTGGAGCGCACCGCGCGCGGAGTCAAGACCGGCCTGGTGCGCCTGGACCGCGAACAGCTGCCGGGCATGCTGGCCACACTGCCGCTCGGGGGTGCGCGCTGATGACCACGTCCTCTGTCTCTCCTGTCCCTCCGCCGTCCTCTCCCGAGGTACGCAGAGGGCGCGCCCGCATCGGCTTCGGGCTGCTCGGGCCGCGCCGCGACCGGCACTCGCTCTCCGCCGACCAGGTGGAGGCCCTGGCGCTGCCCGTCGGCGACGACGGCGTGGTCATAGGTGTGGACGCGGCGGGCCATCCGTCGGTCCTCGGCATCAACCGCCCGACCGCGTACGACGTGACGCTGATCGGCGGCCTCTGGACGGCGCAGGTGCTCGCGCTGCGGGCGGCCGCGACGGGCGCGCGCGTGACCGTGGAGACGGGCCGGGCCCCCGCGTGGACGGCGCTCGCCCAGGCGGCGGGCGGCGGCCAGCAGTGCATCGCGCTGCACGACGTGGGCCGGGTGCCGCCGCAGGGCGCGTCCGCCGGATCGCCCGTCGTGGTCGTCCGCGACTGCGGGATGCGGCCGCCGCGCGGGCGCGTGGTCTCGGGGCCGTGGCAGTCGGTGCTGACGCTGCTGCCGTATCTGAGCCCCGTGGCGCCCCGGTTGCTGGAGAAGTCGGACCTGGTCGGTGTGCAGCGGGTCTCGCCGGACGAGGCCGCGCAGATCGGGCGGATCATGCATCTCCCGCAGGCCGAGACGGAGGCGCTGTCCACGCTGGCGGACGGGGTGACACTGTGGTGCAGTGCCCGCGACCGGCAGTTCGTGATGACCCAGGCCACGGACGCGGAGACCGGACTTCTCGGCTCCGCGCGGCGGATGGACTGAGCGGTCCGCGCCGCGCGCGTTCCGTCACAAGGACCATAAGGAATTGAGCAGGTACGACTGGCCCTGACCGGGTACGTGAACGGTTCGTTCACACTCCGGCCACACGGGATGCCCTGCGGTCACTTGACGGCAGCGTGCGGGCACGACGTGATGGAGGGGACAGTCGGTGAGGGGTGGCCGGGCCTGCCGGTGCGGTGTTGTCGGCGATTAGGCTGGGACGGCCTGCGAACGAAAGGAATCCGGTGAACAGCGATCAGGACCAGTTCCGCACCGGCGGGAACGCGCGCGACGAGAATCGGTCCGACGCCGATCCCGAGCCCACGGGTGAGTTCACCATCGACTACACCCCGCCGGCCTGGTACACGCAGAACGCGGCGCCGAGCGCGGACCCGGCGACGCCGCCTCCCCCGCCGCCCGCCGGGCCGCCCGTGGCCGTGCCCGGCCTGCCCTCCAGCGGCGGCTTCCAGCCGAACTGGACGACCACGCCCCCGCCGCCGGGCCCCGCTCCGGTCCCGGCCCAGGCTCCCGCTCCGGAGGCGGCCGCCGAGCCGCAGCCGTTCGGGGGCGGGGACATCGAGAGCGGCGCGACGATGCGGTTCTCGCCGGGCTCGCTGAAGCGGGAGCTCGCGGAGCGGCTGGCCGCGGCGGACGCGGCGAAGGCCGCCGCCGCGAAGGCGGACGCCGAGGCGGACGCGGGCACGGATGCGGATGCGGATGCGGATGCGGATGCGGATGCGGGCAAAAATGCGGATGCGGATGCGCCGTCCGGCGCCGCCGCAACCGCGCCGGTCGACGCGGCCGTCAAGGACGAGGCCGCGGTGAGCGCTGCCCAGGCCCAGGACTCCGACGGTACGGCCCAGGCCGAGCCAGAAGCGGGGGCCGCTGGTCCGGGTGGCTCCGAGGGCGTGACGCCGGAGACCGAAGCGGCTTCGGGTGAGCCCGAGCCCGCCGTAGCTGTCGAGCCGAGCGATTCCGCGCCGGTCGCCGCTGCGGAGACGGCCGGTGCCGAGCCCGCCGAGTCCGCCGCATCGGCCGACGCCGCGTCCGCCCGGGCTCCCGCCGACCAGACGCCCGGCAAGCCCACCGACTTCGCCGACTCCGGCGACTACATGGCCGCCGCGCCGGTGACGGCCGAGGCAGCCGACGCCGTGCCCGCCGAGCCCGTCCCCGCGCCGCCGGTCGCCGAGCCGCCGGTCGCCGAGCCGGTTGACGCCGTGGCGGCGCAGGCGGCAGCGGCCGCACCGGCCGACGCCGTGCCCGCCGTCGCGGACGCGACCCCCGAGGACGCCGCGCCGCAGGACGCGCCGGTCGCCCCGGCGGAGCAGCCGTGGGCCGCGCCGGCCCAGCAGCCGGGGCTGCCGCCGTTGCCGCCCGCGTACCAGCCCGCCGCGCCCACTGCGGCGCCGCAGTGGCCCGTACCGGCGCCGCAGCAGCAGCCGCAGGCCGGACAGCCCGCATGGCCGCTGCCGCAGGGCGACCAGCCGCCGGCCCCGGGCACGCCGAACGTTGCGGCACCGCAGCCCGTGCCACCGACGCCCCACCAGGGCGGCTTCCCGCTGCCCCAGCCCAACACCCCGGCCCAGCAGGGCGGCTACGGCTTCCCGCACCCGGGCACGCCCAACGCCCCGGCCCCAGCCACCGCCCCCAACACCCCCGCCCCGCAAGGCGGTTACGGCTTCCCGCACCCCGGCACGCAAGGCGGCGCACCCCTCGCCCCGGCCCCAGCCACCGACCCCAACACCCCCGCCCCACAAGGCGGTTACGGGTTCCCCCAGCCGGGCACGCAAGGCGCACCGGGCACGCCGGACCTCCCGGCCCCGGCCCCGGCGGTCGCCCCCAACAGCCCCGCCCCGCAGGGTGCTTACGGGTTCCCGCACCCCGGCACGCCAGGCGCACCGAGCGCACCGGTCCCGTCAGCCGACGCCAACCCCCCGCAGGGCACCTACGTCTTCCCGCGCCCCGGCACCCCGGCCGCCGCCGACCCCAACTCCCCCGCCCCGCAAGGCGGTTACGGGTTCCCGCAGCCACCCCAGGCCCCGAACCCGCCCGCGCCGCAGGCACCCCACGCACCCCACGCACCCCATGCCCACCAGGCGGGCTACGGCTTCCCGCAGCCGGGCCCGGCCGGTACGGGTGCCGACGCCCACCTCCCCGTACCCCACCAGCAGGCCCAGCCCCCGGCGCAGCCGCTGCCCCAGGCTCAGCCGCCCGCCGGGCCCGTGGACCCGCGGAGCGGGGCCGCGTGGCCCTCCCCCGTGGCGCACGACCAGCGCGAGCGGTCCGTGCCGGGTGCGCCGCTCGGGTACACGGCGGCCGTGGAGCTCTCCTCCGACCGGCTGCTGCGCAACAACAAGCAGAAGGCGAAGAGCAGCCGCAACCCGGGCAGCGCCTCGCGCTTCAAGTTCGGCAGCAAGAAGGAGGAGGCCGAGCGGCAGCAGAAGCTCAACCTCATCCGGACCCCGGTCCTCTCCTGCTACCGGATCGCCGTGATCTCCCTCAAGGGCGGTGTCGGCAAGACGACGACCACGACGGCGCTCGGTGCGACGCTGGCGACCGAGCGGCAGGACAAGATCCTGGCGATCGACGCCAACCCGGACGCCGGCACGCTCGGCCGCCGGGTGCGCCGCGAGACCGGGGCCACCATCCGCGACCTGGTCCAGGCGATCCCGTACCTCAACTCGTACATGGACATCCGCCGGTTCACCTCGCAGGCCCCGTCCGGTCTGGAGATCATCGCCAACGACGTCGACCCGGCCGTGTCCACGGCCTTCAACGACGAGGACTACCGGCGGGCGATCGACGTCCTGGGCAAGCAGTACCCGATCATCCTCACCGACTCGGGCACGGGTCTGCTGTACTCCGCGATGCGCGGCGTCCTCGACCTCGCGGACCAGCTGATCATCATCTCCACCCCGTCCGTCGACGGTGCGTCGAGCGCGTCCACGACCCTGGACTGGCTCTCCGCGCACGGGTACGCCGACCTCGTCCAGCGCTCCCTCACCGTCATCTCCGGGGTCCGCGAGACCGGCAAGATGATCAAGGTGGACGACATCGTCCAGCACTTCCAGACGCGCTGCCGCGGAGTCGTGGTGGTCCCGTTCGACGAGCATCTGGCGGCGGGCGCCGAGGTCGACCTCGACATGATGCGGCCCAAGACGCGCGAGGCGTACTTCCATCTGTCGGCGCTGGTGGCCGAGGACTTCATCCGGGCCCAGCAGCAGCAGGGGCTGTGGACCGCGGACGGCAACCCGCCGCCGCACCTGGCCCCGCCGATGCCGGGCCACCAGCAGGCCCAGCAGCCGGGCCAGCCGTTCCCGGGCCAGCCGGGTGGGCCCGGCCGGCAGGCGCCGGGGCAGCCGATGCCCCAGCAGCCGTACCCGGGTCAGCCGATGCCGCCCCAGCCGTACGCCCCGCAGCAGCCGCAGCCGCCCCAGCCGTACGGCGGCCAGCAGCCCCCGCAGGCGTGGCAGCAGCCGCAGCCTCCGCAGCAGTAGGCAGGCCGGACGCGAAAGGGCCCGCGCAGTCGTCACGACTGCGCGGGCCCTTCGCTGTTGTCCAGCGCTAGCGGGCGCTGTTGTCCAGCGCTAACGGGCCATCGCCCGGCGGGCGCCCACCTCCGAGGGCAGCTCGCGGACGAACGTGGCCGCACACATCGTGCCCAGCCACCACGCCATCACCGCCGGCAACAGCGGCAGCATGAGCAATATGAGGCCACGGCTGCTGACCCCACTCGCAGCGCCCCGCCGTGCGTCCCGCTGTCGCGACCAACTCTGCTCGGGCGTCGGCGGGTTGGCGAGGCGCTCGCGGATCTGACGGCGCCCGCGCACCCATCCCCAGGCCAGACCGACGACGGCCGCCGCCCCTTCGACGACGTAACCGGCCTCGCGCCAGCCGTCGGGCAGCCCGGAGACCAGACCGTCGAAGAGCGCGCCCGCAACAGCGCACACGAGGACCGCCACCAGCAGGGTCGCACAGCCGGAACCGGCGCGCCGCAGCCAGTAGCGCGGCCCCCGGCGGTACCACGTGGTCCCGACCACGGGCAGTTTCGCGGGAGCCGTGTCCTCAGAAGAGGCCCGTGAAGCCATGCCACACCTTTTTCGCTCCGTCCTTGGCATCGCTGCCGAGTCGCTTGACGTCCCCCCAGGTGTCGGACGCCACGTTGGCGGAGCCGTGCAGGAGGCCGCCGACCACGCCGTGGTCGTGGATGTCCTCGCTCCAGTGCTCGTGGAACGCCTCGTCGAGCAGGTCCGTCGTCCCGATGATCACCATGCCGCCGACTCCGGCGACCACGGCCACCGGCACGGTGATCTCCGAACTCGCCACCAGGGCGACCGCGGCGGTGCCTGCCGCGAGGCCGCCCAGCGCCGCACCCCCGTCCACCACCACTGAGTGCGTCCACGACCAGCCCTTGTCGTGGTCGTCCTTCGCCTCGATGAGGCCGCACACGCTCGCCGCGGCGACGTCCACGACCGGGATCTCCTTGAGGAACTCCGGCAGCTTCTCCAGGCTCCTGCCCAGCCGCAGCGCTTCCGCCGCGTCCCCGACCTTCACATTGAGCGCGTGGTCGTACGGGAGGGCCGAACTGCCGTGCTCGGCGCGGGCGATGTCGGTCTCCAGGCCGTCGAGCTTGGTCAGCGCGTCCTTGTAGGCGAGCCGGGCCGGGGAGTCCTTGGGGAGCGTCTTCCCCTGCTTCTGCCACGCGCTGCGCTCGGTGCGCAGGTCCTTCTTCGCCTCGGCCGCCTCTTTCTTGGCGTCGTCCAGCTTGGTGGCGGCGTCATGGCCCTTGACCCGGGTGCGCTCGGAGTCGTACGCGTACAGCCCGCGCAGATAGTCGGCGATGGTGACCTTGTCGCCCTTGGACACCTCCGAAGTGTCCTCCTCGTACAGCTTGTTGAGCGCCTCGGCCGCGTCGAGGCGGGCCTGCTGGGCCGCGTGCAGGATGTCCGTGCGCACGGCCCCGTAGTTGGTGAGCCCGTCGATCGCCTTCTGCTCGTCGGGATGGGGCGGGTTGTTGGTCACCAGCTGGCCGGGGACGCCCTTGGGGCCCATCGGGACGCCTGCCTTGACGGCGATGTCCTCGGCGTTCTGCAACGCGCTCTCGGCGGCCGAGAGATGGTCGGCCAGCGTGCAGAGGATCTCGCCGGTCGCGTGGACCAGCTCCGCGAATCCGCCCGCCGTCAGCGCGTCCTCGCTCCACTTGGCGCGGAACGACTCGGCGGCCTCGCCCTCCCAGGCCGCGTCCTTGGCCAGCTGCTCGACGACCGTGCCCAGCGGCTTCACGATCGATTCGAGGTCGTGCTTGGCGTTCTTGTAGGCGTCGCCCATCGTGCGGATGCCGCCGATGTCCCCGCCCACCCAGCTGTCGCTCACCGCGTGCCCTTCACATCAGGTCTTCGAAGAGGCCGTGCACATCGATGTCGTTGCGCTGCATCGAGTCGTGCGCGTACTTCACCTTGTCGCTGTTGTCCTCCAGCCGGTCCGACAGCTTGTCGTGCAGGCCCGCTATCAGGTCGGCCATCGACTTGATCGCCGCGTCGCACCCGGCGTCGCCGGAACCGGCCACCGCGGGCTTCACATTGGCGTGCATGCCGCGGTAGATGCCGGCTTCGTCGTGGAAGGTCGACGCCATCGAGTTGAGGTCGGCCAGGATGATCTTCACATCGGCGCTCATGCCCCTGCCCCGTTCTCTCCGTAGGTACGCTCCAGGTCCTCCGGCTGCCATCTGCGGCCGCCCGGCGCCACCTCCGGGTCCAGGCGCACCTTGGGCAGCCGGGCCTCGCGCATCGCCTCCGCGAACGGGCCGATGGAGACGGCGATCCAGGGCTGCGTCGGGCCGAGCGCGTCGACCAGCTTCGCCAGGGTGCTGAAGGCCACCGGGACCGGCGGCCCCGAGGGCGGTCTCAGCAGCTCGAAGTCGACGCGCGGGGCGGCGCCCTGGGCCGGATGGCGCGGGTGGGCCGGGACGAACACCGGTGTGTGGTATGGGGGGACGCCGGGTTGCGCGGTCCTGGCCGCGTCGACGCCGACGATGCCGAGGATCCGGGACGCGTTCGGTTCAGCCACGTGTCTCAACCTATGCGCCGCTCCAGTCCGTCAATACGACGAAAACCGCCCAAAGCCTTCACCCATAGTCAATGGATGCCAGGTCTTGGGCGGTTTCTGGTCACTGGTTGACCATTGTTTGACTGGCGCCAGGCGCTGCGCCGGCGTGCGGTGACTCGGCTGCGGGCCGTCCGTGGCCGGTCGCGCAGTTCCCCGCGCCCCGTGAGGGGCGCTGTGCCGCACCGGGCTCGGCACTGCTGCTCAGGCGCGTGCCTCGTCCGCCTCGATCAGCTCGGTCGAGCGCTTCACATCGCGCGCGATCTCTTCGAGCAGCGCCTCGATCGACTCGAACTTCTCCTGCCCGCGCACATACGCGAGGAAGTCGACGGCGACGTGCAGCCCGTACAGATCGAGCCCGACGCGGTCGATCGCGTACGCCTCGACCGTGCGCTCGGTGCCGTCGAACTGCGGGTTGGTGCCCACCGAGATCGCGGCGGGCATCCGCTCGCCGTCGGCCGTGAGCCAGCCCGCGTACACGCCGTCCGCGGGGATCGCGGTGTGCGGCAGGGTCTCCACGTTCGCCGTCGGGTAGCCCAGCTCGCGGCCGCGCTGCGCGCCGCGCACCACGACGCCCTCGACCCGGTGCGGGCGGCCCAGGATCTCGGCCGCGCCCTCCACGTCGCCCTCGCCGACCAGACGCCGGGTCAGGGTCGAGGAGAACGGCTGCCCGCCGCCCGCCTCGCCGCTGACGAAGAGGTCGATGACGTCCACCTCGTAGTCGTACGTCTCGCCCAGCTCGGCCAGGAACTCCACGTTGCCGGCCGCCTTGTGGCCGAAGCGGAAGTTGGGGCCCTCGACGACCACGCGCGCGTGCAGCTTGTCGACGAGCGCCTTGACCACGAACTCGGCCGGCGACAGCTTCGAGAACTCGCTGGTGAAGGGGAGGATGAGCAGCGCGTCCACGCCGAGGCCCGCCATCAGCTCGGCGCGCCGGTGGTGCGGGGCGAGCAGCGGCGGGTGGCTGCCGGGGCGCACGACCTCGCTGGGGTGCGGGTCGAAGGTCACCACGACGGAAGGGATGCCCAGTTCGCGGGCGCGCTCCACGGCCCGCCCGATGATCACCTGATGACCGCGGTGCACCCCGTCGTAGGAGCCGATGGTGACGACGCTGCGTCCCCAGTCCTGGGGAATGTCCTCCAAGCCACGCCAGCGCTGCACTGTGACCGCTCCTCGCCCGAAACTCGCCCGAAAACCGAACCCGTGTACGTGAGAGTAGGCCTCTCACACAGGTCTAAGACTGCCATGCCCGGCATGCTCGGCCCGCATCGGCATGGGCACGGCAAGCGTCTCGACCGTGCGGCGGGCGCTCGGCCCGATCACCGCCGACCACTCGTGCGGTGCC
This sequence comes from Streptomyces sp. NPDC059994, assembly GCF_042737755.1. Lineage (NCBI taxonomy): Bacteria > Bacillati > Actinomycetota > Actinomycetes > Kitasatosporales > Streptomycetaceae > Streptomyces > Streptomyces sp. NPDC059994. The sequence continues at coordinate 13,585 of NZ_JBHWUR010000059.1, read as the reverse complement.
TGGACCAGCCAGCCCGCCACCTGAACGGCGAATTCCGGTACTTCCCTGGCCAGCTCGACGACCCGGCGGTCGAAGCAGGAGGCGCCTTCGGGGGTGCGCACCAGGAGCAGCCCGGTGCGGTGGACCAGGTCGCGGGTGCGCGCCTCGGGGCGCGCCTCGGCCCCCAGCGCCGCGGCCCTCAGCAGGGCGTGCAGCACCGCCGGGTCCCGCGACTCGTACCGCTCGTATTCGAGGAGTACGTCCAGGAGCTCGGCCCGCAGGGGGCGCGAGGTGCGGCTGCCGGGCGCGGCGAGCACCGGCGCCAGCGCCTGCCGCACCTGTGGCGAGCTGCCCCGCAGTACGGATGTGACCAGCGGGAAGAGCACGGCCCTCGCGGCCGGTCCGTACCGCAGGCGCCGCTCCACGAACGCGGCGGCATGGGCCGCGCCCTCGGGGTGGCGGTCCAGATAGCCGCGGACCAGGGCGGCCGCGCGGCGGGCGAGCGCGGGCGTGTTGATCTCGGCGAGCGCCTCCAGCACCTCGGCCCCGGCGTCCCCGGGCTGGTCGAGCCGCGTCTGGAAGGCGGCGAGCACCGGCTCGGGGTGGGTGGTGAGGGCGGCGACGAGCGCGGAGGCGGGCAGCCGGGGATCGCCGCCCGCGTACCGCGCGAGCGTCTTGTCGAGGTAGCGGGTGCGGGTGCGCGGATCGCGGATGAGCAGGCCGAGCGCGGCGCCGTGCAGGGGGGTGTCGGCGGACCTGGCGAGCAGGGCGAGCGCGGCGTAGCGCAGCAGGTCGCGGTCGGCGCCGGTGGTGACGTACGGCGCGACGCGCGGCCCGTACGCGGCGGCCGCCACCCGGCGTTCGGGCCGGTCGTCGTGGGCCCAGCGGTCCACGGCCCGGCAGAGCGCGGACGGCTCGTCCTCGGCGAGCGCGTCCAGGAGTTCGTCGGCGCGGGCGTGCGCGGTGGCGACCAGCGCCTCGGTGAGGTCGTCGATGGCCAGCGAGCGGCGGGCGTAGAGCAGGGCCTGCGCGGCCCCGGCGACGGTCGGGCGCATCTCGCTGCCCGGCGGCGCGGGCAGCGGCCGCTCGTCGGTGAACCACCGGCACAGCAGCGGCTGTACGCTCCGGGGCTCGGCCGCGAGCCGCCGGTCCACGGCGTCCAGATACCGCTCCCACTCCGGCGCCCCGCCCGGCGCGCCGTCGGCGGGAACCAGCCGCCGCATCAGCTCCATCCGGCGGTCGTCGCCGATCCGCAGCCGCTGCCAGAACCACGGCCCGAACTCCCCGAGCCCGCCGAGCCGCCCCGGCCCGCCCGCGCGCACCGACCGCTCGCTGATCCGGTCCGCGAGCAGCCGCAGCACACAGAGGTACGCACGGGGCTCGGGCACCCGCAGCAGCGTCTGCCCGAGCAGCTGGACGGCCCACCAGCAGGCGTCCTCCGCCCGGTCCGGCTCGGCCGCGCCGGGCCCCGCCGCCAGCCGGTCGAGCGCGTCGACGAGCTCCTCCAGGTGCGGGGCGAGCCGGTCGGCCCCGTGTTCGCGGTCGAGGAGCAGCAGGGCCTGCAGGACGGGGCCGATGCGGTGCCGGGGGACGGGGAGGGTGGGGGGCTCGTTCTCGGGGGCCGCGGGTTCCGTCCCGGGTGCGGGCGGCGGCGGCCCCGGCCGGAACCGCCGCCCCCGCCTGCCGTCCTCGCGGCGCCGGGAGCGACGCTGGTCGGGGACGCCGGGGGACGGCGGCCCGGCGCCTTCCTCGCCCTCGCCCATGTGCGCGGCGGCGCGCGAACCCGGCGGTGGCGGCACGTACGCCGCCCCCTCGCCGCTCTCCCCGCCCGGCCCGCTCGTGCCCGGGCGGGACGGCAGCCGGGCCGGGGCCCGGTCGGCGGTGCCGGGCGCGTCCTCGCACCAGCGGTGCACCAGGGCGTGCAGGGCCCCGTCCAGGTCGAGGTGGGCGGCCTGGAGCCAGTCGGCCAGCTCCTCGTGCGCGAAGCGGTAGCCGGAGCCCGCCGGGACCAGCAGGCCCTCGGTGAGGACCGCCGACGCCCAGCCGGTGCGCCAGGGGAAGATCTCCTCGAAGTTCTCGCGGTCCAGCTCGCCCTGGCCGGGGCCCAGACAGCGCCGGGCCGCCTCGTGGACCCGGCCCGCGACCCGCGCGGCGAGCCGCCGTACGGCCGTGCCGCGCAGCGCGGGGCGCCGGGCGGCCGCCAGCCGTACCGCGACGCGCAGGCACATCAGGTCCAGATGGGCGGCGAAGACGTCCTCGCGGCCGGGCCGGCCCGGCACCTCGCCCGGCAGCGCGTCGCGCACCTCGGCGATCAGCCGCAGCGTCAGCGGATGGCGCCCGGCCCGGTCCGCCAGGGCGCCGTCCGGGAGGCCGTACCGCTCGCGGGCCCGGGCGGCCTCCTTGCGGGAGAGGTCGCCGATCCGTACGGCGTGCGGCAGCCGGGGCGCCTCGGCCGGATGCAGCGCGTCCGGCGGGAAGAGCGCCCCGGCCTGCTCCCAGTGCTCGGGCCGGCAGGCGACCACGAGGCGCGCCCCCGCCGCGCGCAGCCACGCCGCCGTACCGGCCGTCCACTCGGGCAGCCGGTGCGCGAGGACGGGCGGCATCTCCTCGGGCCCGTCGAGCAGGACGAGCAGGGGGCGCCCGGCGTCCGAGGCCAGCCGTGCCACCCGGTCCGGGGTGGCGCACTCCATGTCGCCGGGGGCGCCCGCGGCCGCCACGATCCGGCCCGCCTGCCGCAGCGCCCGCGCCACCGCGTCCGCCACCGAGCCGTCGCCCGCGCGCAGATCCGCGCCGCGCAGCCACACCGTGGGGGCGGGCTCCGCGCCCCGGGCGCGGCGGGCGGCGAGGGCGGCGAGCTCGGTGGTGCGGCCGGTGCCGGGGTCCCCGACCAGGCCGAGCACACTGGCGCTCCCGGCCGCGAAGTCCGTGAAGTGCCGTACGGTGAGCCGCCGTTCGACCGGGTCCTGCTGGACGCCGGACCCGCCGGCCGAGCCGGCCGAGCCGACCGAGGTCGCGGTGAGCTGGAGCGCGCCCGCCAGGTTCAGGTCCTCGCCGTACCCCGGCACGGTCGCCGCGTTGCGCCGCAGCAGCTCTTCGAGCGGGCCCCCGTCGGGCCGCAGCGGCACCGCGAACCCGGCCGCCCGGTGCGCCGCGTCCAGCGCGGTGGCGAGCACCCCGAGCACCGCACCGGTCGCCGCGTCCAGGACCGGCCCGCCCGCCGCCTCGCCGCCGAGCCGCAGCGCGTCGGCCCCCTCGGTGCCGATGGCCAGCTCCAGGGCGGAGCCGAGGAGGTGGAAGCGGTCGGTGGCGGTGTAGGTGACGGGCGACTCGCCGAGCACCCGCGCCTCGCGCCAGCCGTGCGCGGCGATCCGAACGTACGCGCCCGCGGCGACCGACTGCCGGGCGGCGACGGGCAGCGGCCGCACCCCCAGCCCCTCGGTGCGCACCAGGGCGAGACCGGCCTCCGGCAGCGGGGTGACCGCGTCGGCCTCGGCGAGGCAGGTGCGCTCGCCGGGCGCGTGCAGCACCACCCGGGTGAGCCCGTCCACCACCTCGTGGCTGGTGACCACGGTGCCGCGGTCGTCGGCGACGAAGCCGACGCCCCGGGTACGCCCCGCCAGATCGCAGATCCGTACCAGCGTCTCCCGCCCCCCGTCACCGTCCCCGCGTCCCATGTCCGAAACGGTAGTTCTGGGATGATCCGCCCGAGAAGAACGCGAGGCGAAAGCGCCCCCCAGTGCTCCCCTCTTTCACTACGAGCGCCTGCACGCGAGGGTGAAAACACCTGTGGCGGGCTCGCAAGGAGCCCGCCACACGTTTGAAAACCCGGGACGGGTCCCGGCCGCACCCCTCACGCGGCTAGCCGAACACCGCCAGGCTCTTCGCCTTGCCGCGCTGGCTCTCGACCAGCGCGAGGAGGCGCTCTTCCGGCCCGTAGACGGCGACCGGCCTGCCGTTGTCGTACACCTCGGGCATGTCCAGGCGCACGCCGTTCAGGAGCAGTCCCCCGCGCCGCTCGTCGACGTCCCAGCGGGCGAACGCGGCGGCCGCCGCCTCGGCGACCGGCATCACCGTCAGCTCCTCCTGGAGCTGGTCGAGCGTGCGCGCCGCGTCCAGGCCGTAAGGGCCGACCCGGGTGCGCCGCAGCGCCGTCAGATGCCCGCCGACGCCGAGCCCGGCGCCCAGGTCACGGGCGAGGGCGCGGATGTACGTACCGGAGGAGCAGACCACGGAGACGACCAGGTCGACGACGGGGGTGCCGTCCTCGGCCACGGCCTCGCGCACGTCGTACACCCGGAACGAGGAGACCGTCACCGGCCGGGCCGGGATCTCGAACTCCTCGCCGCCGCGCACGCGCGCGTAGGAGCGCTTGCCGTCGATCTTGATGGCCGAGACCTTCGACGGGACCTGCATGATGTCGCCGCTCAGCGCCGCGACACCGGCGTCGATGCCCTCGCGGGTCACCTTCGAGGCGTCGGTGGACGAGGTGATCTCGCCCTCGGCGTCATCGGTGACCGTGTCCTGGCCGAGGCGGATCGTACCGAGGTACTCCTTCTCGGTCAGCGCGAGGTGCCCGAGCAGTTTGGTGGCGCGCTCGACGCCCAGGACGAGCACGCCCGTCGCCATCGGGTCGAGCGTGCCCGCGTGGCCGACCCGGCGGGTCCTGGCGATCCCGCGCATCTTGGCCACGACGTCGTGCGAAGTGAAGCCGGACGGCTTGTCCACGATGACAAGTCCGTCCGGCGTCCGGTTCTGGCTCATTCGGCGGCGGTACCCTCGTCGTCCTCGTCCTCGTCACCGGGCTTCTTGTACGGGTCGGCGTCGCCGGCGTACTTGGCGCCCGAGGAGACCTCGCGCACCGCGGCGTCCGAGGCCCGCGCCTTGTTGAGGAGGTCCTCGATCGTCTTGGCGTTCTCCGGGAGGGCGTCCGCCACGAACGTCAGGGTCGGCGTGAACTTGGTGCCGGCGGCGGCCCCGACCGCGGAGCGCAGGATGCCCTTGGCGCTCTCCAGGCCGGCGGCCGCACTGGCCCGGTCCTCGTCGTCGCCGTAGACCGTGTAGAAGACCGTGGCCTCCCGCAGGTCGCCGGTGACCCTGGTGTCCGTGATGGTCACGTGCGTACCGAGGCGCGGGTCCTTGATGCCGCGCTGCATCTTCTGGGCGACCACCTCCCGGATGAGGTCCGCCAGCTTCTTCGCCCGCGCGTTGTCGGCCACTGGTCCTTCTCCTTCTTTGCCTTGCTCAAGCTCAGGTTTCAGTCTTCGTCACTGTGGAGCCTGCGTCGCACCGACAGCAGCTCCACCTCCGGCCGGGCGGCGACCATGCGCTCGCACCGGTCGAGTACGTCTGTGAGGTGCCCCGTGTCGCCGGAGACCACCGCCAGGCCGATCTCGGCCCTGCGATGGAGGTCCTGGCCGCCGACTTCCGCCGCGCTCACCGCGTACTTGCGCTGGAGTTCGGCGACGATCGGCCGGACGACGGAGCGTTTTTCCTTCAACGACCGTACGTCGCCGAGGAGCAGATCGAAGGACAGCGTCCCCACATACATATGTGTCCGGATATCCCGCCGGTCCGGGGTAGATGACCCCGCCAACGACTTGGCGGGGACACCAGAACCGTACACGCAACGGCCGGGGCCGATCGACGGAAATAAGCTCCGTCGACCGGCCCCGACTCGATACGACGATCAGCCGCGCGGCTTCTCGCGCATCTCGTACGTCGCGATGACGTCGTCGATCTTGATGTCGTTGAAGTTTCCGAGGTTGATACCGCCCTCGAAGCCTTCGCGGATCTCGGTGACGTCGTCCTTGAAGCGGCGCAGACCCTCGATGTTGAGGCTCTCCGCGATGACCTTGCCGTCCCGGAGGAGGCGGGCCTTCGTGTTCCGCTTGACCTCGCCGGAGCGGATGAGCACACCCGCGATGTTGCCGAGCTTGGACGAGCGGAAGACCTCGCGGATCTCCGCGGTGCCGAGCTCGACCTCCTCGTACTCCGGCTTGAGCAGACCCTTGAGGGCCGCCTCGATCTCCTCGATGGCCTGGTAGATCACCGAGTAGTAGCGGACGTCGACGCCCTCGCGCTCCGCCATCTGCGCGGCACGGCCGGCCGCACGGACGTTGTAGCCGATGACGATGGCGTCGGAGCCCATCGCCAGGTCGATGTCGGACTCGGTGACCGCACCCACACCGCGGTGCAGGATGCGGATGTCGACCTCTTCACCGACGTCGAGCTGGAGCAGCGAGGACTCAAGAGCCTCGACCGCACCGGACGCGTCGCCCTTGATGATGATGTTGAGGTCCTGGACCAGACCGGCCTTGAGCACCTGGTCGAGGTCCTCCAGGGACACCCGGCGGGTGCGCTTGGCGAACGCGGCGTTGCGCTCGCGGGCGGCGCGCTTCTCGGCGATCTGACGGGCCGTACGGTCCTCGTCGACCACCAGGAAGTTGTCGCCCGCGCCCGGGACGTTGGTGAGACCGAGGACGAGGACCGGAGTCGACGGACCCGCCTCTTCCACGTTCTCGCCCTTGTCGTCGAGCATGGCGCGCACTCGGCCGTAGGCGTCACCGGCGACCATCGTGTCGCCGACGCGGAGGGTACCGCGCTGGACGAGGACGGTGGCGACGGCGCCGCGGCCGCGGTCGAGGTGGGCCTCGATCGCAATACCCTGCGCGTCCTGCTCCGGGTTGGCCCGCAGGTCGAGCGAGGCGTCGGCGGTGAGGACGACGGCCTCCAGCAGGGAGTCGATGTGCAGACCCTGCTTGGCGGAGATGTCGACGAACATGGTGTCGCCGCCGTACTCCTCGGCCACCAGACCGAACTCGGTCAGCTGACCACGGACCTTGACCGGGTCCGCACCCTCGACGTCGATCTTGTTGACCGCGACGACGATCGGGACGCCGGCGGCCTTGGCGTGGTTGAGCGCCTCGATCGTCTGCGGCATGACGCCGTCGTTGGCCGCGACCACGAGGATCGCGATGTCGGTCGACTTGGCACCACGGGCACGCATGGCGGTGAACGCCTCGTGACCCGGGGTGTCGATGAAGGTGATCTTGCGCTCTTCACCGTTGACCTCGGTACCGACCTGGTACGCACCGATGTGCTGGGTGATGCCACCGGCCTCGCCCGCCACGACGTTCGTCTTGCGGATCGCGTCGAGCAGTCGGGTCTTTCCGTGGTCGACGTGACCCATGACGGTGACGACCGGCGGACGCGCCACGAGGTACTCCTCGCCGCCCTCGTCCTCGCCGAACTCGATGTCGAAGGACTCAAGCAGCTCGCGGTCCTCCTCCTCCGGGCTGACGATCTGAACCGTGTAGTTCATCTCGCCGGCCAGCAGGTGCAGCGTCTCGTCGGAGACGGACTGCGTGGCCGTGACCATCTCGCCGAGGTTCATCATCACGGCGACGAGCGACGCCGGGTTGGCGTTGATCTTCTCCGCGAAGTCGGTGAGGGACGCACCGCGCGACAGGCGAACAGCCTCGCCGTTGCCGCGGGGCAGCATCACGCCGCCTACCGACGGGGCCTGCATGGCCTCGTACTCCTGGCGCCTCTGACGCTTCGACTTGCGACCGCGACGGGCGGGCCCGCCGGGACGGCCGAAGGCACCCTGCGTGCCGCCACGGCCACCGGGGCCGCCGGGACGACCGGCGAAGCCGGGACGACCGCCGCCGAAGCCGCCGCCACCACCGGGAGCGCCACCGCCACCGCCGGGACGGCCGCCGAAGCCACCGCCGCCACCGGGACGACCGCCGCCGCCGGGACCGGCCGGACGGCCGGCGAAGCCGCCGCCCGCAGGTCGGCCGGCAGCGCCGCCGCCCGGACGGCCACCGGGGCCACCGGGACCACGGCCACCGCCGGGACCGCCACCGGGACGCGGGCCCGCAGCGGGACGCTGCGGCATCATGCCGGGGTTCGGACGGTTACCGCCCGGGGCACCGCCCGGACGCGGGGCGCCGCCCTGCGGCCGGGGCATACCGCCCGGGGTCGGCCGGGGAGCACCCTGGCCCTGCGGACGCGGAGCGCCACCGGGGCCACCCTGCGGACGCGGGGCACCACCGGGGGCACCGGCGCCGCCGGCCGGCCGGGGAGCGCCGCCACCGGGACGGGGCGCCTGCGGGCGCGCCATGCCGGTGGAGCCGCCGGAGGTGAAGGGGTTGTTGCCGGGACGCGGACCGGCCGGACGGGCACCGCCAGGCCGCCCGGAGGGACTGGGGTGTGCGCCCTGACCCTGCGGACGCGGGGCACCCGGACGGGCACCCTGACGCTCGCCGCCCTGACGCTCGCCCTGACCACCGGAGGCGGCGGGACGGGCGGCCGGACGCGGGCCGGGAGTGGCACCCGCGGGACGCGGGGCCTGCTGCTGCTGCGGCGCGGGGGCCTGAGCCGCCGGAGCCGAGAACTCGGCCGCGGGGACCGGAGCCGCCGGGGCGGGCTTGGCCGCCGCGGGCTTGGGACCCGGACGCGGGCCGGAAGCCGGCGCCGCGGTCGGGGTGCTGCTGCTCTTGGGGGCCTCGGCGGCGGCCGGCTTGGGGGCCGGGGCGCCGGGCTTGGGGGCAGCGGGACGTGCCGCCTGCGCCGGGGAGGGCGCGGCGGGCTTGGCAGGCGTCGCCTTGCGGGGCGCGCTCGGCTTGGCAGCGGACTTGCCGGCGTTGCCACCGGGCCCCTGCAAAGCGTCGGTCAGCTTACGTACAACCGGCGCCTCGATCGTCGAGGACGCCGAACGGACGAATTCACCGAGTTCTTGGAGCTTGGCCATGACGACCTTGCTCTCAACCCCGAACTCCTTGGCGAGTTCGTATACCCGGACCTTAGCCACTTCGCTCCTTTTAGGTCCGGGTTACCGCCGGACCGTCGCTACTTCATGGGCGTACTCATCGCGTACTCATCGAGTGCTCATCGCAATCTCGACCTACTTCCAACTCGCGAGGTACCTGACCGCACGGTGTTCCGTGCCGTACTTCTTACGGTGCTGCTTGCTCGACGTGCTGACGCACGGCCTCGCTGTCCAGCTGCTCCTTGACCTTGAAGGCCCGGGAGAGCGCCCGGCGACGGACCGCCAGGTCGAGACAGACCGAGGCGGGGTGAACGTACGCACCCCGGCCGGGCAGCGTACCGCGAGGATCGGGGACGCAAGCGCCCTCGGCCTTCACGATGCGCAGCAAATCGGTCTTGGCCGCTCGCTCCCGGCACCCCACACAGGTGCGCTCAGGGCATGCGCGGGCATGCGTCCGGCCAGACACGTTTAAGTCTACCTCCCCGTACCGACCTCACCCCTTTGGGGCAAAAATCGAACGGTCGTTGTCCTAAAAGATCGCCATGACGGCAACGGCAGCGGGGCCCGGCCTATTCCCGGACCCCGTGGCCGTCTGTTCAGTCCTGCTCGGCGGGCTGCTCCGTGTCCGGCCGGATGTCGATGCGCCAGCCGGTGAGCCGCGCGGCGAGCCGGGCGTTCTGGCCCTCCTTGCCGATGGCGAGGGAGAGCTGGTAGTCGGGCACGGTCACCCGTGCGGAGCGGGCCGCGAAGTCCACGACCTCGACCCGGGAGACCCGGGCCGGGGAGAGCGCGTTCGCCACCATCTCGGCCGGGTCCTCCGACCAGTCGACGATGTCGATCTTCTCGCCGTGCAGCTCGGCCATGACATTGCGCACACGGCTGCCCATCGGGCCGATGCAGGCGCCCTTCGGGTTGATCCCAGAGCGCGTCGAACGGACGGCGATCTTCGTGCGGTGGCCGGCCTCACGGGCGATGGCGGTGATCTCCACCGAGCCGTCCGCGATCTCCGGGACCTCCAGCGCGAAGAGCTTCTTCACCAGGTTCGGGTGGGTCCGCGACAGCGTCACGGACGGACCGCGCACGCCCTTCGCCACCCGTACGACGTACGTACGAAGGCGCAGTCCGTGCGTGTAGTCCTCGCCCGGGACCTGCTCCTGCACCGGGAGCATGGCCTCCATCTTGCCGATGTCGACCAGGACGTTCTTGGGGTCCTTGCCCTGCTGGACCACACCCGTGATCACATCGCCCTCGCGCCCGGCGAACTCACCGAAGGTGATGTCGTCCTCGGCGTCGCGCAGCCGCTGCAGGATGACCTGCTTGGCGGTGGTGGCGGCGATCCGGCCGAAACCGGTCGGAGTGTCGTCGAACTCCTTGGCCTCCTGGCCCTCTTCCAGGTCGGCCGGGTCTTCCTTCGCCCACACGGTCACATGACCGTTCTCGCGGTCGAGCTTGACGCGCGCGCGGCGGAAGCTTCCCTCGGTGCGGTGGTAGGCGATGAGGAGGGCCGACTCGATGGCCTCGACCAGCAGGTCGAAGGAGATCTCCTTCTCCCGTACCAAACCCCGCAGGGCACTCATGTCGATGTCCATGGCTACGCCTCCTCTTCCTTCTTGTCCTTGCGGTTGAACTCGATTTCGACGCGCGCCTTGACGATGTCGGTGAACGCGACCCGGCGGGCGGTGGCCTTGCGGCCCTTCACCCCGGGAACCTCAAGGTCGAGCCCGTCCTCGTCGGTGTTCAGGATGCGCGCGACCAGCTCTTCGCCCTCGGCGAGGGTGAACCGGGCGAGGCGCCCGGTGGCGCGCACATAGTGGCGCGGCTCGGAGAGCGGGCGCTCGGCGCCGGGGGAGGTGACTTCGAGGACGTACTCCTCGTCACCCATGATGTCGCTCTCGTCGAGCGCGTCGGAGACGGCCCGGCTCAGCTCGGCACAGGTGTCCAGCTCCACGCCCTCGTCGGAGTCGACGACGATCCGCAGCATGCGGCGGCGGCCGGCCCGGGACACCTCGATCTCCTCAAGATCGAGATCCTTCGCGCTGACGAGCGGTTCCAGCAGTCCGCGCAGCCTCTCGCTCTGGGTCGTGCTCATCCGGGTGACTCCTCGGCCGCGTGTGCTGTTGTGGGATCGTCGCGTACGGCATACATACCTCTGCGCCGTCAGGTCAAAGGGTATCCGGTCCCGGGGGGTGTTGCCGCCCACCCGGAGCGGGGCGCGGGTACGCTCGCCTGCGGTGATCACTTGGCGGCCCCCGGGCCCGGAGCCCACAGGGGAGACAGCCGTGCCGGCGACCAGGACGCTGACCTCTCGCAGAGCCGCCCTCGCGGCGACCGGCGCGGCCGCCGCGGCCGGGCTCCTGGCCGCCTGCTCGGACGGTACGGCGCCGGACGCAGAACGGAGCGCGGCGGAGCGGGCCCGCGCCGCACGGGCCGAGGCCGCCCTGCGCCTGCGCACCTCGGCGGCGAGCGCCGCGCTGCGCGACCGGTACGAGGCGGTGGCGGTACGCCATCCGTTGGTACGGGACCGGCTCGCCCCTTTGCGCGAGGAGGCGGCCCAGCACGCGACGGCGCTCGCGGCCGGCCACGCACAGCAGCCCTCCACACCATCCTCCGCGCCCCCCGCCACCGTCCCCGACGACGCCTCCCAGGCGTTGCGGGAGCTGGCGGCGACGGCGCGCCAGGTCTGCGACGCCCACACGGCGGCGCTCACCGGGGCGCCCCCCGAACTCGCCCGGCTGCTGGCCTCGGTCGCGGCGGCGGGCGCGGTCCACGCGTACCTCCTGACCCGGCGGGAGGGCGGCAGCTGATGTCGGCTCTGGAAGCGGCACAGGCCGCGCTCGCGGCGGAACACGCGGCGGTGTACGGGTACGGGGTGCTGGGCGGCCGGGTCACCGAGCCGCGCGGCGCCGAGGCCCGGGAGGCGTACACGGCCCACCGCGGCCGCCGCGACGCGCTCACCCGGACCGTGCGCGACCTGGGCGCCGCGCCGGTCGCGTCGGCGCCCGCGTACAAGCTGCCGTTCCCGGTGCCGGACGCGGCGGCCGCGGTGCGGCTGGCGGCGGAGCTGGAGGACCGGGTGGCCGGCGTCTACTCCGACCTGGTCCGGGCGGCCGAGGGCCCGCTGCGCCGGGAGGCCGCGGCCGCGCTGCGGGAGGCGGCGGTGCGGGCGGGGAGGTGGCGGGGCGGCAGCGTAGCCTTTCCGGGGCTCGCCGAACGTCCGGGCCCGACCGGTAGCTGACCAAGGGACGACGCACGCATGGCTTTTGAACCGCCTGAGCGGCTGGTACGCGCGCTCGGCGAGACGTACGGGGACGACGTCGCCGCGCGCTGGCTCGGGCAGCTGCCCGAACTCGCCGAAGCGGCGGTCGCGGGGCGCGGGCTCACGGTGGACCGGGTGCAGGCGCCCGGGGGCCGCAGCAGCCTCGTCCTGCTCGTACGGCAGCAGGACGGCACCCCGGCGGCCCTGAAGCTGGCCCCCGCCGAGGCCCGGCCGGAGCTGGAGCGGACGGCGCTGCGGCACTGGAACGGCTGGGGCACGGCGCAACTCCTGGACACCGACGCCGCCGACTCCCTCCTCCTGGAACGCCTGCACCCCGAGGTGTCGTTGCGCTCGCTCCCGGAGGCGAAGGCGCTCCTGGAGGCGGCGGGAACGCTGCGCCGCCTGTGGGTGGAGCCGCCTGCCGCCCACCCGTTCGAGTCCGTCGCCGAACGGACGGAACGTCAGGCGACCGCGATGCGGGGTGTGTTGCCGGACGACGTGGCCCCGCTGGCCGAGGCGGCCCTGACGGCCCGGGACGCTCTCACGACCTCCTCTTCGGAGGAGTTCCTCCTCCACGGCAACTTCCGCCAGAGCAAGGTGCTTTCGGGCGAGCGTTCGCCGTGGCTGACGGTGGGCCCGGAGCCGCTGGTGGGCGAACGGGCCTACGACCTGGCCCGCCTGGCCCGCGACCGCGTCGAGGACCTGATCGCGGCCCCGAGCGGCGCGTCGGTGGCGCGGCGCCGGGTGAACAAACTGGCCGACGCGCTGGATGTCGACCCGGCCCGTCTGCATGGCTGGACGCTGTTCCGGGCGGTGGAGTCGGGGCTCCGCGCCCGAGCGGCGGGCCGCACGCAGGAGTCGGAGTTGCTGCTGGAGTTCGCGGGCTGGTTGTAGGGGGCTGCCCGTCCTTGGGTGCGTGCTCTTTCTGCGGGCCGTCGCTGGCTGATCGCGCGGTTCCCCGCGCCGCTTCTTGGCCCGGTGCTTGCCTGCGGGCCGGTGGGGGCTGATCGCGCAGTTCCCCGCGCCCCTTCTTGGCCCAGTGTTTATCTGCGAGCCGGTGGGGACTGGGCGCGCAGTTCCCCGCGCCCCTTCTTGGCCCGGTGCTTGCCTGCGAGCCGTCGCTGGCTGGGCCCGCAGTTCCCCGCGCCCCTTCTTGGCCCGGTGCTCATCTGCGAGCCGTGGGTGGCTGGGCGCGCAGTTCCCCGCGCCCCTTGGGGGATGGGGTGCAGCCACGATGCGAGGGTCGGCGGCGGGAAATTCAGCCCCTCCGGCGTTTGAGGAGCGGGTCCGGGGCGGAGCCC
>NZ_JBHWUR010000059.1:0-266 GCF_042737755.1 Streptomyces sp. NPDC059994 | reverse complement strand
GGGGGTGGGGGGCCGCCCTGTCCCCGGCCCCCTGGGGGGTTGGGGGGGCACCCACGTGGGGGGGGGCGCGGGCGCTAAATCCCCCCCCCCGGGGTTTTGCGCCCCGGGTCCGGGGCGGAGCCCCGAAGCGGGGACCGGGGGCTGCGATCCCAGGTAACCCGCCCGCCCGTGCACAGGGACCGGCGGCTGCGATCCCAGGTAACCCACCCACCCCTGCACGGGGTCCGGGGCACAACCCAGGTAACCCGCCCACCCCGATGCCGGGG
>NZ_JBHWUR010000058.1:0-47023 GCF_042737755.1 Streptomyces sp. NPDC059994 | reverse complement strand
GTTCCCCGCGCCCCTAGGTGGTCAGGGGCGCGGGGAACTGCGCGACCAGCCCCCACCGGGCCGTACTCGAAGTCTCAGCCCTGTCCCGCGTTCGCCAGCGCAGCGGAAAGCTCCTCCGCGACCCCCTGCAAGATCGGCACGATCCGATCCGTGGCCGCCTCCGTCACGCGGCCCGCCGGGCCCGAGATGGAGATGGCGGCGGCCGTGGGGGAGTTCGGCACCGACACCGCGAGGCAGCGGACTCCTATTTCCTGCTCGTTGTCGTCGATCGCGTACCCCGCGTGCCGCACCTGCTCCAGCGCGTCGAGGAAGCCGTCCGGGGTGGTGATGGTCTTCTCCGTCGCGGCGGGCATACCGGTACGGGCGAGCAGCGCCCGGACCTCCTCCGGCGGGGTGTGCGCGAGGAGCGCCTTGCCCACGCCCGTGGAGTGCGGCAGCACCCGTCGGCCCACCTCGGTGAACATCCGCATCGAGTGCTTCGAGGGCACCTGCGCCACGTACACGATCTCGTCCCCGTCGAGCAGCGCCATGTTCGCCGTCTCGCCGGTCTCCTCCACCAGACGGGCCAGATACGGCCGCGCCCAGGTGCCGAGCAGCCGCGACGCGGACTCGCCGAGGCGGATCAGGCGCGGGCCGAGCGCGTACCGCCGGTTGGCCTGCTGGCGTACGTAGCCGCAGGCCACCAGGGTGCGCATCAGGCGGTGGATGGTCGGCAGGGGGAGGCCGCTGCTGGCGGAGAGCTCGCTGAGACCGACCTCGCCCCCGGCGTCGGCCATCCGCTCCAGAAGGTCGAAGGCGCGCTCAAGGGACTGGACGCCACCGCTTGCGGCGGATGGCTTGGAGGCGTCGGTGGTGCTGGCGCTGGACGTCGGCACGGGCGCGGTCCTTTCAGCTGGCAGGCGAGGCAGCAGCCTACCTGTGTGTTCTTCGCCGTACAGTGCGTACGTAGGGCGTCCTTGCCGGTCAGAGTGGGTTTGTCCGTTCCGGTGGGGCTCCCCGTGGCGATAGCCGCATTCTGGGAAGCGAAAGTCTAATTCCATTCTGTGGAAACCTCCAGCCCCGCGCCGTCGGCCGTCACCCGGACCCGGAACACCCTTGACGGCTCCCTGGTCGGCGTGAAGACTCCTTCAACAGTTCGTTGAATCTTTGCTGCCGCGGAAGTGAGGGGCTCGGGTGTCCGACGTCAACCTGGTACTGCGCTCGTCGCGTGTCATCACCCCCGACGGCACCCGCCCGGCCTCCGTCGCCGTCGCCGGCGGCGTGATCGACGCCGTGCTGCCGTACGACGCCGAGGTGCCCGCCGGGGCGCGCCTGGAGGACTTCGGCGACGACGTGCTGCTGCCGGGCCTCGTCGACTGCCACGTACATGTGAACGACCCGGGCCGCACCGAGTGGGAGGGCTTCTGGACCGCCACCCGGGCCGCGGCCGCGGGCGGCATCACCACCCTCGTCGACATGCCGCTCAACTCCCTGCCGCCGACCACCACGGTCGCGAACCTCCGCGTCAAGCAGGACGTCGCCCGCTCCAAGGCGCATGTGGACGTCGGCTTCTGGGGCGGCGCGCTGCCGGACAACGTCAAGGACCTGCGGCCGCTCCACGACGCCGGCGTCTTCGGCTTCAAGGCGTTCCTCTCGCCCTCCGGCGTCGCCGAGTTCCCCGAGCTCGGCCAGGACCAGCTGGCCCAGTCGCTCGCCCAGATCGCGGGCTTCGACGGGCTGCTGATCGTGCACGCCGAGGACCCGCACGAGCTGGCGGCCGCGCCGCAGACGCCCGGCCCCAAGTACGCCGACTTCCTGGCCAGCCGCCCGCGTGTCTCCGAGAACACCGCCATCGAGTCCCTGATCGCCGCCGCCAAGCGGGTCGGCGCCCGGGTGCACATCCTGCACCTGTCGTCGTCCGACGCGCTGCCGGTGATCGCCGCCGCCAAGCGCGAGGGCGTCCGGCTCACCGTCGAGACCTGCCCGCACTACCTCACCCTCACCGCCGAGGAAGTACCGGACGGCGCGAGCGAGTTCAAGTGCTGCCCGCCGATCCGCGAGGCCGCCAACCAGGACCTGCTGTGGGCGGCGCTCGCCGACGGCACCATCGACTGCGTCGTCACCGACCACTCGCCGTCCACCGCCGACCTCAAGACGGAGGACTTCTCGACCGCCTGGGGCGGGATCTCCGGCCTCCAGCTGAGCCTCTCGGCCGTCTGGACGGAGGCGCGCAGGCGCGGCCACACCCTGGAGGACGTGGTGCGCTGGATGTCCTCCGCCACCGCGGGCCTGGTCGGCCTTGAGCGCAAGGGCGCCATCGAGGCCGGCCGCGACGCCGACTTCGCCGTGCTCGCCCCCGACGCGGCCTTCACCGTCGACCCCGCCGAACTCCAGCACCGCAACCGCGTCACCGCGTACGCGGGCAAGACCCTGCACGGTGTCGTCAAGTCGACCTGGCTGCACGGTGAGCGCATCCAGGAGAACGGCACCCTCACCGAGCCCACCGGCCGCCTGCTCGAAAGGAACAACTGAAACCGTGAGCGAACTGCACCCAACTCCTCTGGCCACTTTCACCGGTGACGCCAGCCCCTACGGCGGCGGCGACCCGTACGCGGACTACCGCACCGCCGACTTCCCGTTCACGCGGTACGCGGACCTCGCCGACCGGCGCCTGGGCGCGGGCGTCACCGCCGCCAACGACGAGTTCTTCGCCGAGCGCGAGAACCTCCTCAAGCCCGACGCCGCCGAGTTCGACCCCGAGCACTTCGGCCACAAGGGCAAGATCATGGACGGCTGGGAGACCCGCCGTCGCCGTGGTGTCTCGGCAGCTCAGCCGCACCCCGCGGACGACGACCACGACTGGGCCCTGGTACGCCTCGGCGCCCCCGGCGTGGTGCGCGGCATCGTCGTCGACACCGCCCACTTCCGCGGCAACTACCCGCGGGCCGTCTCCGTGGAGGCCACCTCTGTGGCGGGCTCCCCATCGCCCGAGGACCTGCTCGCCGACGACGTGAAGTGGGTGACCCTGGTACCCCGTACGGCGGTCGGCGGCCACGCGGCCAACGGGTTCGCCGTCGACGTCGAGCAGCGCTTCACGCACCTGCGCGTCAACCAGCACCCCGACGGCGGCATCGCCCGGCTGCGCGTGTACGGCGAGGTCGCCCCGGACCCCGAGTGGCTCGCCGCCCTCGGCACCTTCGACCTCGCGGCGCTGGAGAACGGCGGGCAGGTCGAGGACGCCTCCGACCGCTTCTACTCGCCCGCCACCAACACCATCCAGCCGGGCCGCTCCCGCAAGATGGACGACGGCTGGGAGACCCGCCGCCGCCGCGACAAGGGCAACGACTGGATCCGCTACCAGCTGGCGGCGCAGTCCGAGATCCGCGCGGTCGAGATCGACACGGCCTACCTCAAGGGCAACTCGGCGGGCTGGGCGGCGCTCTCGGTGCGCGACGGCGAGTCGGGCGAGTGGCGCGAGATCCTGCCCCGCACCCGTCTGCAGCCCGACACCAACCACCGGTTCGTGCTGGACGCCCCCGCGGTCGCCACGCATGTGCGCATCGACATCTTCCCCGACGGCGGTATCTCCCGCCTGCGTCTGTTCGGCTCACTGACGAGCGACGGCGCGGCGCGGCTGGGCGCCCGCCACCAGGAGCTGGGCGGCTGACGACACCCGCCCCCGCGCAGGGCGCTCCGGCCCGACAGCACCGGAGCGCCCCGCGAAACAGCCGGGTACGCCTACCGCGGCGCGCGGTCCGAGGCGATCAGCAGGGCCGCGCCCAGGACCGCCACCACCACGCTCGCGAAGATCTCGTGTCCGGCCAGGAAGTCCGGCCGGTGCAGCACACTCCAGAAGCCGAACCAGCCGGTCCACTCGTGGACGAGTCCGCCGGCCCCCTGGACCAGGAGCACGAACCCGGCGACTTCCAAGATTTTCTTCATACGCCGAGCCTGGCCCCCGCGCACGGGCCCCCACATCGGCCTTCGGGCTCGCCCGCCGCGGCGAAAGTCTCGGGCCCCGCGACTTTGGTAGCGCACCCCGGCCGGAACCCGCCAGGGCGCCCGTGGCCTGCGTAGCTTGGGTGGCATGACACGCGCTGGTCCCGAATACCGCTGGCTGCTGCCGTCCGCCGTCGTCGCCCCCGAGTTGCCGGGCGACCGGTCCGACCGGATCAGGCCGCGCCGTACCGTACGGGACTGGATCGTCGACACCTGCGCCTTCGCCGGCGCCGCGGCCATCGGCATGCTCGCCGCCGACACCATGGGCAAGGCGTCCGACTACTCCGAGGCCCTCCAGGCGATCGACCTGCTGGTGGGCGCCCTCGCCTGCTGCGCGCTCTGGCTGCGCCGGAGCCGGCCGGTGGGGCTCGCCGCGGTGCTGGTCGTCGTCACCACCGTGGCGCCGGTCGCCGTCGGGGCGCTGCTCGTCGCGCTCTTCAGCCTGGCCGTGCACCGGCCGCTCAAGCCCGCCGTCGCGGTCGTCGGCGCCGCCGCCGTGGCCGGCTCGGTACTGCAACCGGTGATCCGCCCCGACCCGAACACGGGCCTGGTGGCCAATGTCGTCACCGGCACGGTGATGGTCCTGCTCGTCATGGGCTGGGGCATGCTCGTACGCGCCCGGCGCCAGCTCGTCATGGCGCTGCGCGAGCGGGCCGTGCGCGCCGAGGCCGAGGCCGCGCTGCGGGCCGAGAACGCCCAGCGGCTGGCCCGCGAGGCCATCGCGCGCGAGATGCACGACGTGCTGGCCCACCGGCTCACCCTGCTCAGCGTGCACGCGGGCGCCCTGGAGTTCCGCCCGGACGCGCCCCCGGCCCAGGTCGCCCGCGCCGCCGGGGTCATCCGCGACAGCGCCCACGAGGCCCTCCAGGACCTGCGCCAGATCATCGGCGTGCTGCGCAGCCCCGACGAGGGCGCCGAGGACCGCCCCCAGCCGACGCTCGCCACCCTGGAGGCGCTGGTGGCCGAGTCCCGCGAGGCCGGGATGAAGGTCACCCTGGACAGCCGGATCGGGGATCCCGCCACCGTCCCCGCGGCCACCGGGCGCAACGCCTACCGCATCGCCCAGGAGGCCCTCACCAACGCCCGCAAGCACGCCCCCGGCGCCGAGGTCACCGTGGCCGTCGACGGCTGCCCGGGTAACGGGCTCACCGTCGAGGTGCGCAACCCGGCGCCCGTCGGCGACGTACCGGAGGTGCCCGGGTCGGGGCAGGGGCTGATCGGGCTGACCGAGCGCGCCACGCTCGCGGGCGGCCGCCTGGAGCACGGGCGCACGCCCGGTGGCGGGTTCGAGGTCCGCGCCTGGCTACCGTGGCCCTCATGACCATCAGGCTGCTCGTCGTCGACGACGACCCCCTCGTCCGCGCGGGACTCACCTTCATGTTCGGCGGCTCCGACGACCTGGAGATCGTGGGGGAGGCCTCCGACGGCTCCCAGGTCGAGGAGCTGACCGACCGGCTGCGCCCGGACGTGGTCCTGATGGACATCCGGATGCCGAACGTCGACGGGCTCACCGCCACCGAGTCCCTGCGCGCCCGCCCCGACGCCCCCGAGGTCCTCGTCCTGACGACCTTCCACGCCGACGAGCAGGTGGTACGGGCGCTGCGCGCGGGAGCCGCCGGGTTCGTCCTGAAGGACACCGCGCCCGCCGAGATCGTCGCCGCCGTACGCCGGGTGGCCGCGGGCGAGCCGGTGCTCTCCCCGGCCGTCACCCGCCAGCTGATGCACCAGGTCGCGGGCGGACCGGAGGGATCGGGCGACCGGGCCGTCCGGGCCCGGGCGAAGATCGGCCAACTCGCCGAGCGGGAGCGGGAGGTGGCCGTCGCCGTGGGCCGCGGCCAGTCGAACGCGGAGATCTCCGCCGCCCTCTTCCTCAGCGTGCCGACCGTGAAGACCCATGTCTCGCGCGTGCTGGCCAAACTGGGCCTCAACAACCGTGTCCAGATCGCGCTGCTCGTCCACGACGCCGGACTTCTCGACGAGGACGGCGACGTACGCTGAACCGGACCACCGGAGGGGGAACAGCGCCATGCCGCTCGTCGATCTGCGCGAACACGAGGACTTCACCGCCAACCCGTATCCGTACTACGCGAAGCTGCGCGCGGAAGGGCCGGTGCACCGCGTCCGCACCCATGAGTCGGACGAGGTCTGGCTGATCGTCGGACACGACGAGGCGCGGGCCGCGCTCGCCGACACCCGCCTCTCCAAGGACTGGCGGGCGATCGCCGCGGGGGACTACGAGTTCACCGCGGTAAGCGCCAACATGCTGGACTCGGACGCGCCGCAGCACACCCGGCTGCGCAAGCTGGTGGCGCGCGAGTTCACACCGCGCCGGATCGAGGCGCTGCGCCCGCGTGTGCAGGAGATCACCGACGGGCTGCTCGACACCATGCTGGCCGCCCCCGGCCGCACGGCCGACCTGGTCGACTCGTTCGCCTTCCCGCTGCCGATGACGGTCATCTGCGAACTCCTCGGCGTGCCGGACCTGGACCGGGAGACCTTCCGCAGACTCTCCAACGAGGCCGTCGCCCCCACCCAGAACGACGGAACGAGCACCTCCGCACTGGAGATGAGCGCCTATCTGGTGGAGCTCATCGAGGACAAGCGCGCCACCGCCCCCGCCGACGACCTGATGAGCGCGCTCATCAGAACCCGGCACGAGGACGGCGACAAGCTGTCCCCGGACGAGCTCATCGGCATGGCTTTCCTGCTGCTCGTCGCGGGCCACGAGACCACCGTCAACCTCATCTCCAACGGGGTACGGGCGCTGCTCGCGCACCCTGAACAACTGGCCGCGCTGCGCGCCGACTCCGACGGGCTGATCGACGGGGCGATCGAGGAGATGCTGCGCTACGACGGCCCGGTGGAGACGGCCACGTACCGGTTCACGCGCGAGAGCGTCGAGTACGGCGGCACGGTCATCCCGGCCGGTGCGCCCGTCCTCGTCGCCCTCGCCTCCGCCGGACGCGACCCCGCCCGCCACCCCGACCCGGACCGCTTCGACATCCGCCGCGCCCCGCAGAGCCACCTCGGCTTCGGGCACGGCATCCACTACTGCCTGGGCGCCCCGCTCGCCCGGATGGAGGGCCGCATCGCGGTCCGTACGCTCCTGGAACGCGCCCCCGGCCTCGAACTCGCCCCGGACCAGGGACCGTTGGAGTGGCTGCCGGGGATGCTCATCCGCGGAGTGCGCCATCTGCCGGTGCGCTGGTGAGCCGTCCTCACGCCTTGCGGGCGGCCGCCGCCCTGCGGCGGTGCTCGCCGCGCAGCACCAGGCCCGGCCACTCGTCCCCGTACGCGCCGCACGCGGAGACCGACCACAGCGACCACTGCTGCGGCACCGAGTAGTACGGCACCAGCATCCGCGCGGTGCGCAGCCGGGACACCTTCACCGGGACGAGCGCGGGCAGCACGTCCGGCTGCTGGCCCGCCAGGATCGCCTTGCGGCAGGACGGGCAGGCGGGACGGCGGTCGGCCGCCGCCTCGCGCGGGCCGCTCCGGCGCCGGGCCCGCTGCCGGTGCTGCTTGCGCGCGGGCGGCCCGCCGCTCCCGGCCGCCGCGTGCAGCGGGTTGTAGTAGCAGCGCTCGGGCGGCCTCGGCGCCTGCTGCCCCGCGCGGCGGGCGTGCAGCGCGGCGAACCGGACCAGGGCGCGCTCGGCCAGGACCGCGGCGGCGGCCAGGTCCGGCAGGTCGGCCGCCTCGTCCAGGAGCTTGCCCGCGGCCTGGAAGGCGTCGAGGACCCACGCGTAGTCGCGCTCGTCCTGAGCGTCCCCGCCGGGCCGCGGCGCGTCCGCATCGCCCCGCGCGACCGGGAGTTCGGCCGCGCGCAGTACGTCACCGACGGCCGTGACCCGGGCCGACACCAGCCGCTCCAGGCGCTCGCGGGCCGTCTCCCACTCGTCGAGGACCCGCTGCTGCTCCTCCTTCGACGGTTCCCACGTCCGCTCTGCGGGCATGCCCGGCCGGAGCACCCCCATGAACCACCAACGCTTCAGCACCGAGCCTCCCCTCGCTGCGACCAGGGTAGAAGCCCCCGAAGCTACTGGGGAGTTAGGGTGAGCCGCTCCGTCACGACGCCCTGAAAGGAACCGCGTTGACCAGCGATGCCACAGAGGACGCCGTCGTCGACCTCGCCGCTCTCGGTGACGGTTTCACCCGCGACCCCTACCCCGTCTACGCCGGGCTGCGCGAGCGCGGCCCCGTGCACCGCGTCCGGATGCCCGAGGGCGCCGACGCCTGGCTCGTCGTCGGCTACGAGGCGGGCCGCGCCGCGCTCGCCGACCCGCGCCTCTCCAAGGAGTGGCGCAACGCCGCCCCCGACCTCGGGGTGAAGCACATCGCCGCCAGCACCACCATGCTCAGCTCCGACGCCCCCTCCCACACCCGGCTGCGCAAGCTGGTGACCAGGGAGTTCACCCCGCGCAGGGTCGATCTCCTGGCCCCGCGCGTCCAGGAGACGGCCGACGCGCTGCTTGACGCCATGCTGAAGCGGCCGGACCGCAGGGCCGACCTCGTCGAGGCGCTCTCCTTCCCGCTGCCGATCACCGTCATCGGCGATCTGCTCGGGGTGCCGGACTTCGACCAGGACAGCTTCCGCCAGTGGTCCAACGCCGCTGTCTCCGCGCCCGCCCTCGCGGACCGGATGGCCGCGGCCGGGGCCATGAAGGAGTATCTGACCGCGCTCCTGGAGAACAAGCGCGAGCAGCCCGGCGACGACCTGATGAGCGCGCTGATCAGCACGGCCGACGAGGACGGCGACCGGCTCTCCGGCCCCGAACTGCTCGGCATGGCCTGGCTGCTCCTGGTCGCGGGCCACGAGACGACCGTCAACCTGATCTCCAACGGCGTCCTCGCGCTGCTCAGCCACCCCGGGCAACTGGCCGCGCTGCGCGCCGACTTCGACGGGCTGATCGACGGGGCGATCGAGGAGATGCTGCGGTACGACGGCCCGGTGGAGACCCCGACATACCGCTTCACCACCGAGCCGGTCGACATCGGCGGCACGGTGATCCCCGGCGGCGGCCGGCTCGTGCTGGTCGCCATGTCCGACGCCAACCGCGACCCGGCCAAGTACGCCGAGCCGTCCCGCTTCGACATCCGGCGCGACGCCCGCGGCCATGTGGCCTTCGGTCACGGCATCCACTACTGCCTGGGCGCGCCGCTGGCCCGCCTTGAGGCGCGGATCGCCATCCGCTCGCTCCTGGAGCGGTGCCCGGGCCTGGCGCTCGACATCCACCCCGCGGCGCTGACCTGGCGTTCGGGGCTGCTGGTGCGCGGCCCGGAGAGCCTTCCGGTCAGCTGGTGAACGCCGGCTCGTACCGCGTCAGCCGGTGAACTCCGCGACGGCGACCGGGCGGCGCTCGTGCCGCGAGCGCTCGCACGCCTCCGCGACGCGCAGCGCGTGCAGCGCCTCCCGGCCGTCGCAGGGGTTCGCCAGCTCGCCCCGAACGACCCGTACGAAGGCGTCGAGCTCGGCCCGGTAGGCGGGGCCGAACCGCTCCAGGAAGCCGGGCCAGGGCTTTGCGGCGGGCGCGGGCGCCCCCGGCTCGGCCGAGGCCATCGGTGTGCGCTCGCCGAGCCCCACGGCCAGCTGGTCGCGGTCCCCGGCCAGTTCCATCCGTACGTCGTACCCGGCGCCGTTGCACCGGGTCGCCGTCGCCGTGGCGAGGGTGCCGTCGTCGAGGGTGAGGAGGGCCGCGGCCGTGGCGACGTCCCCGGCCTCACGGAACATCGCGGGCCCGGCGTCCGAGCCGGTCGCGTACACCTCGGTGACCTCACGGCCGGTCACCCACCGCAGACTGTCGAAGTCATGGACCAGACAGTCCCGGTAGAGGCCGCCGGAGAGCGGCAGATACGCGGCGGGCGGCGGCGCCGGGTCCGAGGTGATCGCCCGTACGGTGTGCAGCCGCCCGAGCCCGCCGCCACGTACGCGCTCGCGGGCCGCCGCGTACCCGGCGTCGAAGCGCCGCATGAACCCGATCTGCAGGACCGTTCCCGCGCTCTCGACCTCGTCGATGGCCGCCAGTGTTCCGGCCAGGTCGAGGGCGATCGGCTTCTCGCAGAAGACGGGGAGCCCGCTGCGGGCCGAGCGGGCGATCAGGCCGGCGTGCGCGGCGGTCGCCGAGGCGATCACCACCGCGTCCGGGCCGGCCGCGAAGAGCCCGTCGACCGCGGCGGCGGTGGCCCCGGTCCGCGCGGCTGCGCGGGCGGCCCGCGCGGGGTCGGCGTCGGCGACGAGGAGCTCGGTGACCGAGGGATGGCGGGCCAGCACTTCCGCATGGAAAGAGCCGATACGTCCGATACGTCCCGTTCCGATGAGTCCGATACGCATGGCCAAAAGGTGACGGTGCCCGGACGTCCTGTCAAGAGTTTGTCCTGACAATCAGACTTCACGACTTCCCGTCAACATGGCCCGAGCACTACGCTCACCCCGTGTCCAAGCAGCCCAGAACCGTGCCGGATCCCGCCGTGCCGCTCCAGCTCAGCGTGGACCGCACCAGCCCGGTCCCGCTCTACTTCCAGCTGTCCCAGCAGCTGGAGGCGGCCATCGAGCGGGGCACCCTCACGCCCGGCAGCCTCCTCGGCAACGAGATCGACCTCGCGGGCCGCCTCGGCCTGTCCCGCCCCACCGTCCGCCAGGCCATCCAGGCCCTGGTCGACAAGGGCCTCCTGGTGCGCCGCAGGGGCGTCGGCACCCAGGTGGTGCACAGCCAGGTCAAGCGCCCGCTGGAGCTGAGCAGCCTCTACGACGACCTGGAGGCGGCCGGGCAGAAACCCGCCACCAAGGTGCTGCGCAACACCGTGGAACCGGCCACCGCGGAAGTGGCGGCGGCGCTCGGCGTGCCCGAGGGCGGCGACGTCCATCTGGTGGAGCGGCTGCGGTACGCCCACGGCGAGCCGATGGCCGAGCTGCGCAACTACCTGCCGCCCGGGCTGCTCGCGCTCGACACCGCGCATCTGGAGGCCACCGGCCTGTACCGGCTGATGCGCGGCGCGGGGATCACGCTGCACAGCGCCCGGCAGTCGGTGGGGGCGCGGGCCGCCACCGCCGCCGAGGCCGAGCTCCTCGCCGAGGCCGAGGGCGCGCCGCTGCTGACCATGCAGCGCACCACGTTCGACGACACCGGGCGGGCCGTGGAGTTCGGCACGCACATCTACCGGGCGTCGCGGTACGCCTTCGAGTTCCAGCTGCTCGTACGGCCGTGAGCGTGCGGCTCGTGTACCGCGCTCGTACACCCCGCTCGTACACCGCGTAAGAATGTTCGGACAAAGTATTGACGGGTGCGCACGCCCGCCGCTACTGCTATCTCCCGGGGCTGTATCAACTTGCGGCTGCCGCCGCGTGGCCCCCGGACCCCCAGCCGGAAAAGCAAGCCATCCCACGGGAGCAGTAACTCACGTGCCGCAACCGCGCGGCCGGGACGGAAGGCGGACCCCATGCGCATACCCCGCACGGCAGCCACGGCGACAGCGGTCGTCGCCGCGCTCGCACTCGCGGTCGCCGGATGCAGCAGCTCGGGCGGCAAGAGCTCGCAGGACAAGGCCGACGACGGCGCCACGGGTGGCAAGGGCGTCTCCACGCCCCGGATGAAGATCGCGATGATCACCCATTCGGGCGAGGGCGACACCTTCTGGGACATCGTCCAGAGCGGCGCGAAACAGGCCGCCGCCAAGGACAACGTCAACTTCCTCTATTCGGCCAACAAGGAGGGCCAGCAGCAGTCGCAGCTGGTCCAGGCGGCCATCGACCAGAAGGTCGACGGGATCGTGGTCACCCTGGCCAAGCCCGAGGCGGTCCAGGACGTCGTCAAGAAGGCGGTCGCGGCGGGCATCCCGGTCGTCACCGTCAACTCCGGCGCCCAGTACTCCAAGCAGCTCGGCGCGATCGGCCACATCGGACAGGACGAGGGCGTCGCCGGCGAGGCGGTCGGCGAGCAGCTGAACGCGGGCGGCAGGAAGAAGGCCGTCTGCGTGATCCACGAGCAGGGCAACGTATCGCTGGAAGAGCGCTGTGCCGGGGTGAAGAAGACCTTCAAGGGCTCGGTCGAGAACCTGAACGTCGACGGGACCAACACGCCCGCCGCCACGTCCTCCATCGAGGCGAAACTCCAGGCCGGCAAGGACATCGACGCGGTGGTCACGCTCGGCGCGCCGATGGCGGCCGCGGCGGTCAAGGCCAAGGCCGACGCGAAGAGCTCCGCCGAGGTCGACACCTTCGATCTCAACGCGGCCGTGATCAAGCAGTTCAAGGGCAAGGAGATCGGCTTCGCGGTCGACCAGCAGCCCTATCTCCAGGGGTATCTGGCGGTCGACGAGCTGTGGCTCCGCAAGACCAACGGCAATGTCGTCGGCGGCGGCAGGCCGGTCCTCACCGGCCCCGCGATCGTCACCGAGAAGGACGTGCCGGCGCTGGAGAAGTACACCGCTCGCGGTACCCGATGATCCGCCGCCGATCTCACGTGACCCATACTTGGGCGGCCGGGGCAGGTCCGCACCAGTCCCGGACGCACCTGGGAGTACAGCAAGAGGAGCACGGCGTCGTGGCAAGGGTTCGGACAGGGGTACGCGCGGTCGGCGCGGTGCTGGCGGCGGTGCTCGGAGCTTCCCTGGTGGGATGCAGCAGTACCGGGGGCAAGCGCGCCGAGGACGCGCGCAAGGCCGCCTCGGCGCAGGGCAAGGCGGCGGTGAACACCCCCCGCTGGAAGATCGCCATGATCACCCACTCGGGCGACGGCGACACCTTCTGGGACATCGTCCAGAGCGGCGCCAAACAGGCAGCCGTCAAGGACAACATCGACTTCCTGTACTCGCACAGCGACCAGGGCCAGCAGCAGGCGCAGTTCGTGCAGGCGGCCATCGACCAGAAGGTCGACGGCATCGTCGTCACCCTCGCGAAGCCGGACGCGATGAAGGACGTCGTCGCCAAGGCCGCCAAGGCCGGCATCCCGGTGATCACGGTGAACTCCGGCTCCGAGAAGTCCAAGGACTTCGGCGCGCTCACCCACATCGGGCAGGACGAGACCATCGCGGGCGAGGCCGTCGGCGAGGAGCTCAACAAGCGCGGCAAGAAGAAGGCGCTCTGTGTCCTGCACGAGCAGGGCAACGTCGGCCACGAGCAGCGCTGCGCGGGCACCAAGAAGGCCTTCAAGGGCGACCTGCAGAACCTCTACGTCACGGGCACCAACATGCCCGACGTCCAGTCCTCCATCGAGGCCAAGCTCCAGACGGACAAGTCCATCGACGCCGTGGTCACCCTCGGCGCGCCGTTCGCGGACACCGCCGTCAAGGCCAAGGACTCCGCGGGCAGCTCAGCCGAGGTCGACACCTTCGACCTGAACGCCAAGGTCGCCGCCGAACTCAAGGACGGCACCCTCGGCTTCGCCGTCGACCAGCAGCCCTACCTCCAGGGGTACGAGGCCGTGGACCTGCTCTGGCTCTACAAGTACAACGGCGATGTGCTCGGCGGCGGGCTGCCGGTGCTGACCGGACCGCAGATCATCACCAAGGACGCGGCCGCCGAGCTGGAGGAATACACGAAGCGGGGGACCCGATGACCGCCACCGCACCAGCGCCGGCGTCCGCGAAGGACGAGCGGCTGATCCACCGTTCGGTGCTGCGCAAGCTGCTCGGCCGCCCGGAGCTCGGCTCGGTGGTCGGCGCCATCGCCGTCTTCGTCTTCTTCTCCGTCGTCGCGGACAGCTTCCTGCGGGCCTCCAGCCTCTCGACGGTCCTGTACGCGGCGTCGACCATCGGCATCATGGCGGTGCCGGTGGCGCTGCTGATGATCGGCGGCGAGTTCGACCTGTCGGCCGGTGTGCTGGTGACGACGTCGGCGCTGGTCTCGTCGATGTTCAGCTACCAGATGACGGCGAACGTCTGGGTGGGCGTCGGTGTCTCACTGCTGGCCACGCTCGCGCTCGGCGCCTTCAACGGCTTCATGCTGACCCGTACCAAACTGCCCAGCTTCATCATCACGCTCGGCACCTTCCTCATGCTGACCGGTCTCAACCTCGGCTTCACCAAGCTGATCAGCGGCACGGTCTCCACGAAGTCCATCGCCGACATGGAGGGCTTCGCCTCCGCGAAGAAGGTGTTCGCCTCCCAGCTGACCATCGGCCCGGTAGACCTCAAGGTCACCATCCTGTGGTGGTTCGGCCTGGTCGCGCTCGCCACCTGGATCCTGCTGCGCACCCGCTTCGGCAACTGGATCTTCGCGGTCGGCGGCGAGGCCGACGCGGCCCGCGCGGTCGGCGTGCCGGTCTACAAGACCAAGATCGGCCTGTACATGGGCGTGGGCTTCGCCGCCTGGATCTCCGGCCAGCACCTGCTCTTCTCGTTCGACGTGGTCCAGTCCGGCGAGGGCGTCGGCAACGAGCTGATCTACATCATCGCGGCCGTCATCGGCGGCTGTCTGATCACCGGCGGCTACGGCTCCGCGATCGGCTCCGCGGTCGGCGCGTTCATCTTCGGCATGACCAGCAAGGGCATCGTCTACGCCGAGTGGAACCCGGACTGGTTCAAGTTCTTCCTGGGAGCGATGCTCCTTCTGGCCACCCTGCTCAACGCATGGGTGCGCAAGCGGGCGGAGGCGACGGCATGACGGACGCGACCCTGGCCAAGAGCACCGAGAGCGCCCTCGTGGAGCTCGACGACGTCAGTAAGTACTACGGCAACATCCGCGCCCTCGAAGGCGTCTCCCTGGAGGTCCACGGCGGCGAGATCACCTGTGTGCTCGGTGACAACGGCGCCGGCAAGTCCACCCTCATCAAGATCATCGCGGGGCTGCACCGGCACGACTCCGGCGCCTTCCGCATCGAGGGCGAGGACGTCTCGCTCAGCAACCCCCGCGAGGCGCTCGACCGGGGCATCGCCACCGTCTACCAGGACCTCGCGGTCGTCCCCCTGATGCCGGTGTGGCGCAACTTCTTCCTCGGCTCCGAGCCGACCAAGGGCGCGGGCCCCTTCAAGCGCCTCGACGTCGATCTGATGCGCCGCACCACCCGCGCGGAGCTGCTGCGCATGGGCATCGATCTCCGTGACGTGGACCAGCCCATCGGCACCCTGTCGGGCGGCGAGCGCCAGTGCGTGGCGATCGCGCGCGCCGTCCACTTCGGCGCCAAGGTCCTGGTCCTGGACGAGCCCACGGCGGCGCTCGGCGTCAAGCAGTCCGGCGTCGTGCTCAAGTACGTGGCGGCCGCCCGGGACGCGGGCCTGGGCGTGGTCCTGATCACGCACAACCCGCACCACGCCTACCTGGTCGGCGACCGCTTCGTCCTGCTCAAGCGCGGCATGATGACCGGCAGCCATCTGCGCACCCAGATCACTCTGGACGAGCTCACCCGCCAGATGGCGGGCGGCAGCGAGCTGGAGGAGCTCAGCCACGAGCTCCAGCGGGCCCCCGAGCCGCACCTCGGCGGCCGGACCGCCGACACCGCCGAGTAACGGCCGGGGCCGCGGGGGCGGCAAGGGCACACGAGGTCGGGTCCCGGCCGGGGTGGCAGAATCGGGCACGGCGGGCGCCGTCCGCCGCCGGTCACCCCGGCCCCCCGAGACCTCCAGGGACGACACCAGTCGTGCGAGCACTCCAGGACACCCCTCTCCCTCCGCGAAGGGGTGCGGCCCGATGAACACCTACCGAGGCTCCGCCCGGGCCACCGTCCTGCGCACCGTCGGCACCCGCGAGCGCCGCTCGCACCTGACCGCACCCCGTGTCCCCACCGTCGGCATCGACATCGGCGGCACCAAGGTGATGGCGGGCGTCGTCGACGCCGACGGCAACATCCTGGAGAAGATCCGCGCCGAGACGCCGGACAAGTCCAAGAGCCCCAAGGTCGTCGAGGACACCATCACCGAGCTGGTCCTGGACCTCTCGGACCGCCACGACGTGCACGCCGTCGGCATCGGCGCGGCCGGCTGGGTCGACGCCGACCGCAGCACCATCCTCTTCGCCCCGCACCTCGCCTGGCGCAACGAGCCGCTGCGGGACGCCCTGCAGTCCCGGCTCGCCGTCCCGGTCATGGTCGACAACGACGCCAACACGGCCGCCTGGGCCGAGTGGCGGTTCGGCGCGGGCCGCGGCGAGGACCACCTCGTCATGATCACGCTCGGTACCGGCATCGGCGGCGCGATCCTGGAGGACGGCCGGGTCAAGCGCGGCAAGTTCGGCGTGGCCGGCGAGTTCGGCCATATGCAGGTCGTGCCCGGCGGCCACCGCTGCCCGTGCGGCAACCGCGGCTGCTGGGAGCAGTACAGCTCGGGCAACGCCCTGGTCCGCGAGGCCCGCGAGCTCGCGGTCGCCGACTCCCCGGTCGCGTACAACATCCTGGAGCGGGTCAAGGGCAATATCCCGGACATCACCGGGCCGCTGATCACCGAGCTCGCGCGCGAGGGCGACGCCATGTGCGTCGAGCTCCTCCAGGACATCGGCCAGTGGCTCGGCGTCGGCATCGCCAACCTGGCGGCCGCCCTCGACCCGTCCTGCTTCGTCGTCGGCGGCGGTGTGAGCGCGGCCGACGACCTGCTGATCGGCCCGGCCAGGGACGCGTTCCGGCGCCATCTGACCGGCCGCGGCTACCGGCCCGAGGCCCGTATCGCCAAGGCGCAGCTGGGCCCCGAGGCCGGCATGGTCGGCGCCGCCGATCTGGCCCGCCTCGTCGCCCGCCGCTTCCGCCGCGCCAACCGCCGCCGCGTCGAGCGCTACGAGCGGTACGCCCAGGTCGCCGAGGCCGTACGCAAGTCGAGCACCACCCGCACCACCCAGGGATCGCCGTGATGGCCCCCGCGGACCGGCCCACCGTGCCGCGCCAGTCCCCGCCCCCGGACCAGCACCCGGCCCCGGAGGACCACCGCCACATGATCCGCCGCCGCTGGCTCACCGCGGTCATCATCGTGCTGCTCATCGGGGTCCCGGCCGGGTATCTGGCCATCTCCGCCGGGCAGAGCCGCGACAGCGGGCGCGACAAGGAGAGCGAGGCCTCGGCGACCGGGCTGCAGAACGACTGGCCGTCCAAGACCCAGCGCCGCATCTACGACGTACCGGTCCCGTCGTCCGCCACGGACGTCAAGTACTACGAGACCAACAGCTGGGCGGTCAGCAAGCTGTACGTGCAGTTCAGGACCACCGCGGCCGGTCTCGCCGAGTTCCTGAAGGACTCCGGGACCGGGACGGCCGCGCTGCGGCCCGGTTCGGTGGCGATCGGCGCGTCCGACGCGAAGAAGGTCGGCTGGTCGTTCCCGTCGGGCCACGACTGGGCGGGCACCCGGCACGCCCAGAAGGACCCGCTGCCCACGCAGGACATCACGGTGGACGAGAGCGACCCGGACAACCCGGCCGTCTTCGTGGTCTCCACGGCGACGCCGTAGGGCGGTGGCGCGACCGGAAAGGGGCCTATCGCGACCCCGTGACCGGAGCATGCCGGTCCGCTCACTAGTCTGGAGCGAGTGAGCGACGTGACTGAGACGCCTGTGACCCAGACGCCCGAGCCGGTGAAGGCCCCGACCCTGCAGTACCGGATCGACGGCCCCGACGACGCGCCGGTACTGGTGCTCGGCCCCTCGCTCGGCACCACCTGGCACAGGTAGGCGGAAGCGTCTTGTGCGGTCCAGGCAGTCCAGGTCAGGCGCGTACGCGCAGATCAGGGCCTTGTGATCCAGGAGCGTCGATGCTGTTGGTGAGATCTGTGTGAGAGCGCGTGAGAGGTGAGGCACCCGTCGGCCAGGTGCCGACGGGGTGCGTCCGGTGGCGGCTCGGATGGGGGCCGAGGGGGCGGTTGGACAGAGAGGTCTCGGGGCGTATCGCGGCGGTGGGGGTCTGTGATGCGCGCGGGCGCTTGATTGCGCACCGATACAGATCGCGGGTCGCGCGGGGCGGGGTTGTGCTTCCGCAGGGGTTCACTGGTGCAGAAGTAGCGGTGTGCCGGTGCTCGGGGGCTGGGAAGAATGGCAGCGATACTGTCGTCAACCGGAGCCTGGCTCTTGAAATTTCTGACCGAAGTGTCCTGACGATCCTCCGTCGATCACCGGTGCACGGCAGTGGGCACGGGACTGTCTCGGGGGAGTGTGTCTAGAGGACTGCCCTGCGCGAGGAATGTGCACTGTCTCACTGACGACCGCTCCTCCGGGCCAGCGGCGATGCTGACGTGTAACTACCGGCGGTGGTGGAGGAATGATCGTTGCGAACGCTTTCTCCCTCAACGGTCCTGCGGATGCGGACGAGGTGATTCTTGGTGTCGACACGCACCGGGATACTCATGTAGCCGCCGTGATTTCGGTGACGGGCAAGACGCTCGCAGTACAGAGCTTCGCGGCCACCGCGATCGGATATCGCCAACTTGTCCAATGGGCGGCTCAGTTAGGTGTTGTTCGGCGTGCTGGGGTGGAGGGGGCAGGCAACTACGGCGCGGCCCTGTCCCGGTATCTGCTGTCGCAGGGCATCGACGTGGTCGAGGCCCCTGGACCGGGCCGTGCGGCTCGTCGTCGACGGAGTAAGTCTGATCAGGGCGACGCACAGGCCGCTGCCCGTGCTGTGCTCAGTGGCCGCGCTTACTCTCGTGTGAAAGCAGGGAACGGCCCGGTGGAGATTGCCCGTATGTACAACGTGGCCAGAGACTCCGCCGTCAAAGCCCGTACGCAGGCCACCAATCAGCTCAAAGCAGTCTTGGTCACCGCCGAGCCGACACTACGGGAAGAGCTGGCAGGGTTGACTCGTCGAGCACTGATCCACGCGTGCGTAGAGCTCGACGACGATGACACGGGCGGCGACCCTGTACTGCTGGCTACGAGGTTCACGTTGCGCTCACTGGCTGAGCGCATCGAGCAGCTCAGCACACAGGCCCAAGAACTGGAGCGACGCCTCACGGAGTCGATCGAGGGGCATCACCCCGAGCTGCTGGCGATGGCGGGGGTTGGGCCGCACAGTGCCGCCGTTTTGCTGATCACCATGGGGGACAACGCCGACCGCTTGCGCGGTGAAGCGTCCTTCGCCGCATTGTGCGGGGCAAGTCCTGTGGAGTATTCCTCGGGAAGCAGATGCCATCGTCGGCTCAACCGCGGTGGCGACCGGCAGGCCAACGCCGCTCTGCACCGGATCGTGCTGACCCGGCTGCGCTGGGACCCGCGCACCCAGGCGTACTACGAGCGGCGTGTCGCGGAGGGCAAGACCCGGCGCGAGGTCATCCGCTGCCTGAAGCGGTATGTGGCCCGGGAGGTCTACCGTCTTGTCCAGGGACAGCGTCGGCCAGGGCGCCCGTAACGGCCCTTTTAGAGCTGCTGGTCAGGGGGGAGCAGTGGAGTCCTGCCTCGATATCGTGGCGGACGAGTGGACCTTGATGCACGTGTGGTTGATCACCGAGATTCTTCTCCAGGTCGTGGGGCGTCACCTGATGTCCACGCCGATCTCCGCGCTCGTGTTCGGCGAACCCGATGTCCGCTATGACGCCGCCGTGATCGGGCTGCGCAAGGAGCTCCAGCTCCCCACCGCGGATCTGTTCCCCCCTGCTGGCTCCCCGTGGAGGCCCTGATCCATGGCCACCGGCCGATGGGCGCGCCGCCGTACTCGCCGCTCAGCGCCGCCAGGCCGTCACTGACATCCTGCGACGGCAGCGAACAGTAGCCCTCGTTGAGGAACTCGCTGACCCCGCAGCCGTGTTGGCGCTATGGATTGAGCAGGACCACGCCGACTGGAGCAAGCCGCCGACCACCGCAGACGTGCAGGCGATCGCTGAAGCGTTCGCCCAGTACCGACCGCAGCGCGAACGAGCCGTGGAGTACGAGGCGCTCGAAATACTCAGGGACTTCATCGACGGCTTTCCGGAACTGCACCAGAAGCAGATGCTGTTCACCCTGCTGGCCTCCGGCATGCAGCGCGCGGGCCGTCCCGAGCATGCGGCGAAGGTTGCAGCGCTGCTCAACGGTCATCTCCCGGCCGGAACGGACAACGGCACATGAGCAGACGGGGAGACCAGCAGCTGCCCTGCCAGGGGGGTGCCCGGTGAAGACCGCTGTGGTGCGCTGCTTCCTGCCCCCCGCACCGGCTGGCACGCCTGGCGGCTGGTGCGTGCCAGCTACGGCAACCTCTCCTTCGACGCGGCCTGGCGGCACGCCCGTGTCCGCCTGTACCCCGACGAGACACCCCACTGGCAACGCGGTCACCGCCCCGACAGCGCGTCGGACAGATAGCCGCGGCCCCCGGGGTCGACGGCGGTGCTCCCGGTGGCCAGTCTTTCTGTAGCCGTGGCCGGGCAGTGTCGGGGGCCGTGACAGCGCGTCCGCACACAGCGCGCCGGTCACGGGCGATCAAGGATGCGCACCAAGAGGTCGTCGACGGCACGCCAGATACGCAGCGGCCATCGGCGTACCGCAAGGGCACGAGCAGTACGGGCCCTTTCCGCAGCTGGGTGCCGTCCCGTGACGGTGACAGGGGCATCGTCGCCGAGTGCCCGCAGCGTCCCGTCGTAGGGGCAAGCCGCCTGGCATCCCTCCAGGCGTTGGTCGATGGTTCCGGTGGTCAGGTGGTACAGGTGAGCACCGGTGTCAGCGACGCCGCTCGGGGCTGTGACCATGGTGAGGAACTGGTTGAGCTGCGCGGCTGCAGCGCTCGTGGAGAAGATGAAGACGTTCTCCTTCCGACGCAGCGGGTGGTCGGCCGAGAGGCCCCTGATGTAGGCGGGGTCGTCGAGCAGCCCGTCGCGTTCCACGGGAACGTGGGCTGGGTCGTACTGGCCCAGGCATTCCATGCACGCCCGGCCGGGGGCAGCGACATGGGCACGCCATTCGGCGCCCTTCAGGCGCTGGTCGCGTGCATCGACCGAGATGCCGCCGTCAACCACGGGGATGAGGTGGGCGTAGGCGAGGAGGTTGAGGACAGCGCGGGGCCAGGGTCTGTCGACGCAAGAAAAGAGCAGGTCGCAGTCCGCGGCGGCGAAGCCGTCCGGCTCCGCGACGCTCAGCTCGTGTGTCGCGACACGGATGTTCGCGCCCGTGGCCGATCGCCTGGCTGCACGTGCGGCAATGTCCACCTTGGCCCGATGTAGTCGCACGTCGCGGCCGGTGGCGTGGAGGAGCCGGTCGAGGTTGAGGTACTCGACGGTGTCGAAGTCGAAGAAGCTCAGGTGTTGGAGGCCGGTGCGGGCCAGGGCCTCGACGATGGGCATGCCGACCGATCCGGTGCCGACGACGCCGACGTGGAGCCGGGCCAGGTCGTTCTGGGTGTCCTGTCCCCAGGCGGAGATGGTGCGCACTTGCCGGTCCGTGGCTTCGGGTGAGGGAATCAGGGTGTCGTTGAAGGTGACCGTGAACCGGTCGCCGACGACACGTACGTTCTCCGCCTCGGTCGGGACGTAGGTGCGTGGTGCATGCCGCTGCCAGACGCGGGCCCCGTATCGGGCGTCCGCGCCGGCGAAGGTCATGCCGACTAGCGGCAGACCTGTGAGGGTGATGGTCTGGGCTGCGAAGGATGCCTCGGCCGCGTAGTCGATGTCGTTCAGGCGCTGCCAGCGGCGGCCGCGGGGATGGGCATGGATAAACCCCAGTCCGCAGCCGTGCTCGGCGGCGATGTCGGCGGCCCGTAGGAAGTACTCGCTGGTGAAGTCGACGGTGCCGTGCACGATCCGATCACCGGCCTCAGGCAGAACAAGGTCGACGATCAGAGCGGTCGTACGGCTGGAGCCGGTACTCGGCCGCCACAGGATGAACGTGCAGTCCTCCTGGCCGTCCGCGCGCCGCAGATGTCCGGTGAGGCGCTGCGCAACGCTGGTCGTCATGGCGACCGAGAAACGGGTGATCATGCCGGGGGCTCCAGTTGGGAGAACAGGGTGCGCAGGTGCCGCAGATAGCCCCGAACGGTGCGGTCGGCCGGCCAGTTGGCGGCCGGACGGCTCCAGTACTCCCATTCCTCCCCGGCTGTGTCGAGCCCGGAGGCATGTACGGCTCCGTGAGGGTGGCCCAGGCGCGGGCTGACGTGGGGGCCGGGCGGCGGAGACAACGGCCAGTCCTGCACGAGCGCCAGACCGATCTTGACAGTCTCCCCGGCCCGGGGGCCGACCTCGATCATGTAGTCGAAGACGGCGAAATCGCCACGCTGCTCGACGGTGTAGCCAGCCGCGGCCAGGCCCGCGAGCATGCCCGCGGGCCCGGCTTCCGGCAGGGTCGTGGTCACGAGACCGGGGTGGGGCCGGTGAACACCGACACGAACTTCTCCCGTTCGTGCACGGTGATGTCCTTGTTGCCCTGGTCCTTGAACGATTCCCGGTGTCGGCCGTTGATCCGCTCCAGGTAGTGCGTGGCCGGGTCGATCCCGGCCAACTGCAGGATCTCGTTCGGGGTGGTGTGCTGGGGCACGCCCGAGATCGGCTCTTCGTCGACGATGACCGTCACCGTCTTGTGTGCGGCGCCTCCGTGGCGCGTGTCCGCGGTCGTCATGATGACCGTCTCCTTTCTCCGGCCTGCCGCAGCGGGCCGGGATATGTGAAAGGCGGGCCCGGAGGCCCGCCTACTTGCTCTTCTTCGAGCCGCTCGACGCGCGCTCGTTCACCGTCGTCGAAGGGTGACTGCGCACCGTCGTCTGCTTGACGAACCGGCCCGTGATCGCACTGCGACCACGCTTGCCGCCTGACCCGCTTGCCTTGCTCGACTTACCTGGCATGGCTCACCTCCTGCCTCAGAAGCCTCGGTGGCCTCCGCGCACTACTGAAGTGCAGCACGAGACGACCCGCAGATGCAACATTTTTCGGATGACAGTTAACCTGTCGTACATCTGCACAAGGGTGGCCGCCCGGACGGCGGGCGGCCTCGATGGGGACGGCGGAGCCCTACGGTGTCGGTGTGGGGTCCGCGATGATGCCAAGATTGATCAGCCGGTAGTTCATGGCCATCTCGCTCATGTCGAAGTGCCTGGCCATGAGGTGCACCAACTGCTTGGCCGTGCGGAATTCGGCCTCGCGTGCCGCGCGGCGCACCATGGCCTCGGGGGCCAGCAGGGCAGCCGCGAAGCGGTTGGCCTCCATCTCCTCACGGTCCGTGGCCATGCTCGACACCGTGTCCCGGAAGTTGACACGGGTATCGGTGTCCAGGATCAGCGGGCGGCCACGGTGCAGCTTCAGATGCCCGAGTTCATGGGCCACCGTGAAACGCTGCCGGTACTCGTGGTGCTTCTGGTTCACACCGATGACTTGCTCGTCTCCCCGGCGCATCAGCATGCCGGAGACGTCGTCCGGCATGTCCTGCGGTACGACCAGCACACCCAGCTTGTCCGCGATCAGCCGCGGATCGATGGGCGCCTCGTCGATGCCGAACTGCGCCAACAGCGTCTTGGCCGCCGCGTCAGACCTGGCCATCGCGCGCCCTCCGTTCGACCGCTGACGTCAAGGAAGCCACCGTGTCGGCGAGATAGCCTGGAAGCTCGTCCTCATGGCCGGGCTCCTGTAGCCCCGGCAGGAGGTCGGCTGGCTTCACCCCAAGCGCCGAGGCGAGGCGCACCAGCCGGTATGGCGGAGGGGCCTGTGCGCCGGACTCGATGTTCGTGATCGACCCGCGCGTCAGCCCTGCCTTCCGGGCTAGCAACTCCTGCGTCAGCTTCGCCCGCGCCCTCGCTGCGCGCACCCGCCGACCGATCTCGGCATTGAAAACCCGCTCAACATCGTCCACGCCGCTCCCTGCGATGACAGCCACACTGACATTCCAACTTAGTCCACCCTCACCAAGACCACCACAGCGGCTCCCCGGTGATCGCGGCGCCAGGTCTGAGAACGACCTCCTGGGCCAAGACAAGGGACTGACAGCGGGGCCGATTCTGCGCACCGTTGGAGGAGCTGCCCGCAGGCCGTGGGGTCTCCTACCTGCGCGTCGATCGTGTGACCAACAGCCTTCGACGCCTTGTGCGGGGCAAGTCCTGTGGAGGGTACTCCTCGGGGAGCAGATGCCATCGTCGGCTCAACCGTGGTGGCGACCGGCAGGCGAATGGGCCCGCCACGGAGAGGGACGGGCCCACCGGAAGTGCCGAGTGTTAGGTGGCGAGCTTCGTGGTGGCCCAGGTGTTGTCGTTCCACATGGTGCCGGTGTTGGTGAAGTTCCCCGAGCCGTTGCCGGTGTAGAGGTGCAGGGTTCCGTCTCCCCAGATCGCGGCGAGGTCGGTCTTGCCGTCGCCGGAGAAGTCGCCGGGGATGATGTCCTTGATCGTGGACCAGTCCAGGCCAGCCGTGGTCAGCTGGCTGCTGCCGATGTGCCCGTGTCCGTCGCCCAGGTATAGGCGCAGGTTTCCGTCGGTGAGGCGGACGGCGAGGATGTCGGTGTTTCCGTCTCCGTTGTAGTCGCCTGCGGACAGGAGCTTGTAGCCGCTCCATGAATTGTCCGGCCACAGCAGTGTGGACTGGGTGATGTCGTTGTTGCCGTTGTTGGGGTAGAGGTGGAGCGTGCCGTCGTTCCAGATGGCGACGAGGTCGGCGAGGCCGTCCCCGTTGAAGTCGCCTGCGGTGATCTCGCGGGCGGTGCTCCAGGTGGTGCCGCCGTAGAGCTGGGTCACGTGCTGGGCGTCCAGGCCGCCGGTGCCGGTGCCGGGGTAGAGGTGCAGGGAGTTGTCGCCCCGGATGGCGACGATGTCACTCTTGCCGTCACCCGTGAAGTCGCCGGAGGTCATCGCGGCGACGCTGCCCCAGGTGGAGTCCCAGATCTGCTGGCCGCTGGTCAATTGGCCGCCGCCTTGGCCGGTGTAGAGGCGCAGTGTTCCGTCGCCGCGCGAGGCGGCGATGTCCGCTTTGCCGTCGCCGGTGAAGTCGTCGCTGGGCGTGAACATCTGGACGTGCACCGGCGCTGTGGAAAGGGTTCCGGCGGTACTTCCGGCCGCGTAGTAGTTGATGTTGTGGACAGCGTTACCGTCGGTGGCCCAGAGGGTCGGGCTGACGGGTGACGAGCCTCCGGTCCCGAGGCGGGCGGGGAAAAGGGACGGCCGCGAGCTGGCCTTCCAGCCGGTGGTGCTGCTGACGAGGGTGCTGGCAGCGGCGCCCGCGTGGGTGTCTTGGGTGCGGTCGTCGGGGTTCACCACCGTGCCGGTGAACAGATCGAGCACGCCCGTGTCGGCGTCGCGCACCCACAATGCCGGGGCGCCCTGGACGATGCCCGCAGAGGTGAGTGTCTTCTTCTGCCAGCCGGTCGCCAGCTGCTGGGCCAGGCTGAAGTCGTAGACGCCGTACGCCCGGGTGCTGGGAATCCACCACAGGACGCCGTCGGAGGTGATCGCCCAGAGGTCGGGAAAGAGGCCCTGTGCCTGGTGTGAGTCGTCGGCTGCGATCTGCGTGACCTGTGACCACATGTACGGGGAGTCGTCGAGGATGGCGTTCTGCGGAGGCACCTTCACCGTGCCGTCGCTGAGCTTGATCGTGCTCGCCATCGGGACTGCCCCGCCGTCGCCTGCGTAGATGTGGGCTTGGCCGTCCTTGGTGATGGCCAGGACATCCTGCTCCTTGTGGCCGCGGAAGGCGCCGACGGCGATGCGGGCGCCGACGAATTGCTGGTCGTCGGCTGCGGTGACATTGACCGGTGTACTCAGGGCGCCGTTGTTCGCCGCAGGGTAAAGGCGCAGGTTTCCGTCAGGTCCCGGAGTGAGGAGATCGGCGAGGCCGTCTCCCGAGAAGTCCCCGGTGGCATCGGGAATCTGGGGCTCTTGCATGTCGAAGTCGTAGTGGTTCACCGGCGACTGGTTGCCGGCGGCGTCGATCGCGTACACCTGCAGCGAGGCGCGCAGGAACCCGCTCGGAACGACGGTGAAGGTGGTGGCCGTTCCGCCCCCGGCCGCGCGGATGGTCGACCGGGGGTTGACCGAAGGAGGCGCGATGCCCCAGTTGTAGGCGTACTTGACGATGTCTGTGCTCCCCTTCGGGGGCTTGAGCGTGAACTCGACAGGACTCCTGGCAGGAAGGGGATTGCCCGCAGCGTTGTCGAGCGTGGTGGAGGAGATCTCCGGTGCACCGGGAGCTGTGGCGTCCACCTTGAACGTGCGGGTCCTGACCACCGATTGGTAGCGGCCGTCGTCGGCCTGCGCCGTCCAGAGGTACGTGCCGGTGGGAAGGTAGCCGACGAACCAGCTGATATTGCCCTGCTCAGTCACCGTATTGGCCGGCGCGAACGACTTCTGTGGATAGACGGTCGTCCCGTCCGCGGCCTTGCCCAGGAGCGTGAACTTGCCTTGGACGGGAGCTCCTTGGTCATCGTCGCTGATGTAGGCGTTAAGGGTGACCGCCGTGTGGCCGATGAGCGCGGCATCCGGGCTCGTGCTGAGAGACGATACGGCTGGGACCGTGTCGTAGTGGACGCTCAGCGTCGGGTTGTTCGAGAAGCGCCGGAAGTAGTAGCCATTGGAATCGTCTTCGGCGATGAGGCCGAACGCCACCCAGTTCTTGCGCTGGGATGCCGACCTGGTCACGGCGTCCAGCACGTCGAAGCCGCGGTAGACCGTGCTCGTGCAGGCGCTGCCGTATGGCTGGGGCTGGCCTTGGGTGTTGCCGAGGGATGGCCGGTTGTTCCACGTGGTGGAACTGTTGATCTGGCTGAGGCTCTGCTTGACGATCACGTTGGAAGTGATAGAGCACGATGCGGAGTAGATCTCCATGGCTTTGAACGTCGCGTCGACGATCCTGACCTGGCTGTTCAGAAGGCGACTGTCCAACCGGAACTGGAAGTAGGCTTCTTCCCTTCCGATACAACCGCTGTAGCTGTTCATCCCGACGCCGGGTGTGTCGTAGGGGGCGGTTCCGGAATTCAGGGCGTTCTTGTCAGGGCAGCCTTCCTGGATCTCGTCGTGCGTCTGCTTCGGATCGTTGGCAGAGACGGGATTCCAGGCGGGATCAATGTAGACCGGATAGTGCGTGTTCGGTCCGCGCAGCATTTTTTGGTCAGGGGCCAATGTCACGGTGTTGGCGGTGGCCCGGGTAGCGATGCGGGCGATATGAGCGCCTCGGCCCGGGGCGGCTGGCGAGGATGTGTCCGCCATGGTTGGCGGGGCGGCATCACCGATGAGACGCGCCTTCCCGCCGGCCACGGTCTGAAGTGCCGAAGAGTCCCACATCAACGGGGCGGGGGAGGCGAACTGCACCGCACCCGAAGCGTCTGTGGCACGGAGATTTCCGGCTGAATCGGCTGACAGAGTGAGGCTCGGTCCGCTGGTACCCAGAACGAGGTGGTCCAGCTTCGGATTGGAGGCTGCGGCGGCATTTTTGACCACCAGGACTTCAGAGAAGCCGCCCAGGGAACTGACCGTCGCTTTGAGATCGACTCCGGGCAGAACCTCCGGATAGGTGGCGGTGTCGCCTGCCACGATGGGGGCAGGGAGCGGATTCGGCCATGACACCGCCAGGCTCTTGCCGTGTGAGCTCAGGGTGGCGAGGGTTTTGCTGCCCCCGCCGGAAAGCGTGACGGGCGAAGGCACCGCTGCTGGGGTGAGAGTCCCGTCCGGAGTCCTGTGCAATGACGCATCGACCGGCACCCATTTGCCATGTCGGCGAATCCGCACGGGATGCAGCGACTGGTCGAGCGTGAAGGTGCCGGACGGATTGGCGGTGACCGTTGTCGTGGGTGTCGTGAAGGCGTCGACGCCGACAGGCTTGCCGGATCTCCGCGCCTGGGTGACCGCATCCTTCGCTGCGGTTTCGCCGCTGACCTCGGCCGAGGCGTTGGGGCTCGCCTGCGCCTGCGCCTGCGCTGGGACGGCCAGCGGGAGCCCGAGCGTGGTCGCGAGGAGGGCTGTGGTGAGTACCGCGCCGACGCTGGAGGCAAGTGGTCTGCGATGTCCGTGTCGTTGCTGTTGGATGGATATGGTCATACGCCCCCCTTATAGGCCGTTGGAGCACATGATGGGCTCTCACGGTGATGGCGAATGGTAGATGGACGGATGTCACACCCCGTCGCGATTGTCTGAGTCGTGATATCCGATTGCGCCGCGTCGATACTGGCTGAAGATTCGCAACGGAATCACCAAGTCCGCTCAAAGGGATTACATAACGCTTACATCTCGCCTGCTCCTCACATAGCGTTCGCTCGCTTATGTGTATCAATTGAGGGGGCTGGGTGTCCGTGTCGGATGGAAGCGGCAGAAGTAGCCGCACGGGTTGGCGAAGTGCGGTGTTTGCGCGAATATCCAGGGTGCCGCAGGTGACTGTGTTGGCCCTTCTAGCATCGACACTTACTGTCCCGGCAGTTGCGGACACCGTTGACCCGCACTTTCCGGAGGCGCCCACAGTCCGGTCGGTGAGCGTCCACAACGCGGTGGGAGCCCAGCGTCGATTGACGAAGGTTGCCTCAAACTGGGCGCCCCGGCAGACGACGTGGCCGATTGCAGGAACAGGTACGGCGCAACTCTCCGGAAATCCGCCACCCGTTGGCCAAAAATTCCCCCTCGATGCACGGCCCCTTGTTCCCACTCCAGGAAAGCCGAATTGGGTCCGAGCTGGAACGCTGCCCGTCAGCGTGAAGGCGGGAAATGCGGGTACCGCCGCGGTCGGCGGGTCGCAGAACACATCGCCTTCAACGGTGACCGTCGAGGTCCGGGACCGGGACGCAGCGCGCAGAGCGAGAGTGAACGGACCGCTGTTCACGGCTGCAGCCCCAGCTGGATCGGGCGACAACGCGGTTGCGGTGTCCTTCGACTACTCCGGCTTCAAGGACCTCTACGGCGGTGACTGGTCCTCCCGGCTGCACCTGGTTCAACTCCCCACCTGCGCGATCACGACGCCGGAGAAGCCTGCCTGCCAGGTGCAAACCTCCCTGGCCGGCAGCAACGACGCCACGGCATCGCGCGTCACCGGAACGGTCGCCCTCGCCGCACCGAAGGCAGCCGGCCAAGGCGCGATGGCCCGCAAGCAGAACGGTACGGCCGGTGGGAGTGCCACGGGGACCAGCCTGACGGTGCTCGCCGCGACCTCCGACACGTCCAGCGGCGCGGGAGACTACTCAGCCACTCCGTTCGCCCCGGCCGGGTCGTGGACCGCCGGTGGGAGCAGTGGAGACTTCACCTACTCGTATCCCATCGGCGTGCCCCCGACACCGGGCAACCTGACCCCTGACGTCGGTCTCAGCTATTCGGCCCAGTCGGTCGACGGCCGCACAACCTCAACCGACAACCAGCCCAGCTGGGTCGGTGAGGGGTGGGACTACTCGCCCGGGGCCGTCACCCGCTCCTACGTCCCCTGCAAGGACGATCCTGCGGGCACCGCGCCCAAGGTGCCAGACCTGTGCTGGGACGGGCAGATCCTGCACGTGGTCCTCAAGGGCCACTCGCAGGACATCGTCTACGACGCTTCCGCGCCCACCCACTGGAAGCTCTCCGGCGACACCGACGCCAAGGTCGAACTCATCGTCGCGGGCAACACGACGCAGAACGGCACCTGGAACGGCGAGTACTGGAAGATCACGTCCCAAGGGAAGATCTACTACTACGGGCGCAACACCGTCCCGAACTACGGCACCACGAACTCCGCGTGGACCGTCCCGGTCTACGGCGCGCACTCCGGCGACCCTTGCTACAACGCGACCTTCGCCAACGCCTCTTGCAACCAGGCATGGCAGTGGAACCTCGACGAGGTCGTCGACATTCACGGCAACGCGATCGTCTACTACTACGGCACGCACGGGAACTACTACGGCGCCAACGGCAAGACCACCGGCGCCTACTACACCCGCGCGGGTTGGCTGGACCATATCGACTACGGGCTGGGCAACGGCTCAGCCGTTGCTCCGCAGCGCGTGCAGTTCGTCACCGACTGGCGGTGTGTGACGGGCACCTGCATGCCGATCGACTCCAACAGCGCGAACTGGCCCGACGTCCCATGGGATCTGAACTGCAACAGCGGTGCCGGGTGCTCGATCCACTCGCCGGCCTTCTTCTCCACCAAGCGGCTCGTCGCGGTCAAGACGCAGATCCTGTCCGACCCGACCAAGAAGACTTACGCCGACACCGACACATACAGCCTGGCGCAGAGCTTTCCGCCCCCCAACGACGGCAACGAGAAACCCGCACTCTGGCTCGACTCGATCACACACACCGGCAACAACGGCACCGCACTGTCGGTTCCTCCGGTGAGGTTCACGCCGATCAACCTCGCCAACCGGTTCAACACCCGCAACGGCTACGCCAACCTCAACAAGTTCCGCATCGGCGGGATCACCACCGAGAGTGGCGATGCGATCAGCGTCAACTACCAGGCCCCCACCGGCTGCAACTCGGGCACGGACCCGTCGACCAACACCACCGCATGTTTCCCCGTCTACTGGACTCCGTACGGGATGAGCACCCCGATCCTCGACTGGTTCAACAAGTACGTCGTGAAGTCGGTCAGCGACAACGACAACACCGGCGCCTCCGCAGGGACCGTCACCACCTACGCCTACACCGGCAAACCGGCCTGGCACTACGACGACAACGAGATCACCAAACCCAAGTACCGCACCTACGGCCAGTGGCGCGGCTACTCCGAAGTGCAGACCCGCACGGGCAACGGCGGCGACGTCCAGACCCTCACGGACACCATCTACTACCAGGGCATGCACGGCGACACCCTGCCCGGCGGTGGCACGCGGTCGGTCGACGTCGTCCTGTCCGACGCGGTCGCCGTGCCGGGCTTGTCGAAGGCGGCTCCCGACACGGCCCAGCTGGTGGGCAGCCCGCGCGAAGTCCTCACCTACAAGGGCAGCGGCGGGGCAGTGGACAGCGCCACCGTCACCTCCTACTGGGTCAGCGACGCCGTCGCCGCCCGCAAACGCACCGGTCTGCCCGCGCTGACCGCGAATATGGTCCGCCCCGCCTCCACCATCACCACCTCGGCGATCACCTCCAGCACACCGACGACCTGGCGCACCACCCAGACCGAGAAGGGCTACGACAAGACCACCGGGCTGCTGCGCTACGAGGACGACAAGGGCGACACCAGCGTGGCCGCCCAGGAAACGTGCACATCAACAAGCTACGCCGACGCCCAGGACGCCTGGAACCTGATCGGCCTGCCGAGCGAGGTCGAGGTCGATGCCGGGCCGTGTGCCGACGGCGACAGCACCACGTCCAACGGACTGGGCACCCCGAACGTCACCCGCCCCCGCGACGTCGTCTCCGACCAGCGCACCTTCTACGACACCCCCGCCCCCACCGGCGCGCTCACCCTGCCGAACAGCCAGCCCGCCCTGACACGGGGCGAGCCCACCGTGGTGGCCACGGCCAAGGACTACTCCGACGGATCCTTCACCTACCAAGTGAAGTCGGCCGTCGCCTACGACGCATACGGCCGTCCCGCGAACACGTGGGACAACCTCGGGAACAAGTCCACGGTCGCGTACACCGACACCAACGGCCAGACGGTCCTGGTCAAGAAGACCAACCCCAAGCAGCAGAGCATCACCACGACGGTGGACCCGGCGCGCGGTGTCCCCACGCGCGTCGTCGACGCGAA
Organism: Streptomyces sp. NPDC059994; assembly: GCF_042737755.1. Taxonomy (NCBI): domain Bacteria; kingdom Bacillati; phylum Actinomycetota; class Actinomycetes; order Kitasatosporales; family Streptomycetaceae; genus Streptomyces; species Streptomyces sp. NPDC059994. The sequence goes on along the minus strand of NZ_JBHWUR010000058.1, from coordinate 15,626 downwards.
CAACGCGGAGACCGACACCACCTACGACGCCCTGGGCCGCACTACCGCGCACTGGCTGCCCGGCCGTGTCAAAGCCACCCAGTCGGCCAACTACACCTTCGCGTACCAAACGTCTGCCACCACACCCTCCTCGATCACGACGAAGAAGCTGAACGAGGACGGCAGCTACACCACCAGCACCGAGATCTACGACGGACTCCTGCGGTCGCGGCAGACCCAGTCTCCGACCCCGCAGGGCGGCCGGATGCTGACCGACACGTACTACGACAGCCACGGCTGGGCCTACAAGACCAACCACGGCTACTGGGACGGCTCCAGCACCCCTGACACCACCCTCGTCGCCACCACCGACCCCCAGGTCACCAACCAGGAGATCACCACCTTCGACGGCCTGGGCCGACCGGTCCTGACCGTCTCCCAGTACAAGGGCACCATCAAAGAGCAGACCAAGACGATCTACGGCGGCGACCGCGTCACCGTCATCCCGCCCACCGGGGGAACCCCCAGCACCACCATCACCGACGCCCGCGGCCGCACGGTGGAGAGCGAAAAATACACCACCACACCTGCCGTCTCCGGCGACCAGGTCACCGGTGGTGCCCCCGAGAGCACCACCTTCACGTACGACGCGGTCGGCAGCCACGGCCAAATGACGGCGATCACCGATCCGGCCGGGAAGAAGCGCAGCTACACCTACAACCTGCTCGGCCAGAAGACCAGCCAGAGCGACCCGGACACCGGCATCACATCCATGACGTACGACGCCATGGGACGCCTCACCTCCACCACCGACGCCCGTTCGAAGACGATCTCCCTCGGCTACGACGTGCTCGGGCGCAAGACCGCCGCCTACGCGGGAGCGGACTCCTCCGCACCGAAACTCGCCACCTGGACCTTCGACGACCCCAACGTCGCCAACAGCATTGGCCGGCAGACGGCCTCCACGCACTACGACACCAGCGGCAACGCCTACACCTCAGCCGTCACCGGCTACAACGTTCATGGGAAGCCCACCGGCAGCACCATCACCATCCCCAGTAACGTCACGGGACTTGCGGGCACGTACGCCTACTCCTACGGCTACACCCCTAACCTCGGGCTGCCGCTCTCCACCAGCTACCCCGCCGCGGGCACCGTGCCGGCGGAGAAGGTCTATACCGGCTACAACAGCCTCGACCTGCCCACCTCCGTCGGCGGACTGGCCACCTACACCTCGGACACCGCCTACGACGCCTTCGCCCGCGTGTCCCAGATGATCGTCGGCACCCAGTCGAACGTCGCCTCCTTCACCAACACGTACGACGAGCACACCGGCGCCCTCAACAACACCCACACCACACGCAACACAGCGCCGCAGAGCGTCGAGGACACCACCTACACACGCGACCTCGCCGGCAACATCACCCGCATCACCGACAGCCGCCTCGGTTCGGCCAGCGACACCCAATGCTTCCGCTACAACCTCCTCGGACGCATGACCGACGCCTGGACCGCGACCGACGACTGCGCCGCGGACCCCAGCACCACCGGCTCCAGCCCCACCGTCGGCGGCCCCGACTCGTACTGGACCACCTGGACGTTCGACCACAACGGCAACCGCAAGAGCCAGGTCGAACACGCGCTGCCCGGCGCCGCCGGCGACACCACCACGACGTACCAGTACGGCAAGGGCGGCGACCCCGCCCAGCAACCCGACACCCTCACCGGCACCCGGACCACCCACCCGGACGGCACCACCACCGGGGGCTCCAACAGCTACGACGCGGGCGGCAACACCCTCACCCGCACCACAACACCGGGCACCGACACCCTGACCTGGAACGACGAAGGCCACCTGGCCAGCCTCACCACCAGCGGCAAGGACAAGCCCACCACCTACACCTACGACGCCGACGGCAGCCAGCTCCTGCGCACGGACCCCGACGGGAAGACCACACTCTTCCTGCCCGGCCAGGAGGTCGTCTACGACCCCGCCACCCCCACCACCAAGTCCGGCACCCGCTACATCTCCTTGCCCGGCGGCGTGACCTGCACCCGCACCGGACCTGGCTCCGCCTACAACTTCGTCGCCTCCAACGACCAAGCCACCGGCACCAGCAGCCTGGACTCCACCGCCCAAACGCCTGACTTCCGCCTCATGGACGCCTACGGCAACCCGCGCGGCAGGGCCCCGGCCAACTGGCCCGGCGACAAGGGATTCGTCGGCGGCACCCTGGACAAGACCACCGGCCTCACCCACCTCGGCGCCCGCGACTACGACCCCCTGCTGGGCCGCTTCATCTCGGCCGACCCCATCTTCGACGCCAAGGACCCCAACCAGATCGGCGGCTACACCTACGCGGGCGACAACCCCGTCACCTTCAGCGACCCCGCCGGCCTGGAGGTTGGGTCCAAGCCCAACTCCTGCGAGTACGACCTCAAGTACTGCCCGAAAAAGGTCCAGAAGCAGGTCGGATACGACCCGTCCACGGAAACCTGCTGCCACAAACAGAGCACGGGAGGAACCGGCGGTAAGACTTCAGGAACCAAGGGATCCGGTAGCACCTATGTAGCGGGCGTCCGAATACCGAGCCCGGCGGAACTCGAAGCCCGGGGAATCTTCGGCAACTACCACAGCCAGGTGCGAGAGTTCGCCCGGCGAACCTGCATCGGTAACGGCGACGTCGCCAGTCTCAAAGGCTTCTGCGGGCTGGCAACCCAAGCAGGATTCATGGACAACGAGCACCCATGGATCTCAGCCGCCCTCGCCACCCTCGCGACCTGCAGCCTGGCACCGCAGGAGTGCCTGGGCCTAGCTGTCAGCGTGGGGGAGGGCGAGGTCGAACTAGCCGCCGGCGGCTCCATCACCCTCGGTTCTGCTGCTGCCGAAGCGAAGGAAACCCTATCCAGGTACCTCGGAAAACTGGGCGGGCGAGAAATCGAGGCATCTGCGGCAGCGTGTGCGGCCGCTTTGTTCCCACACAGCTTCACCGGAGATACCAAGGTCCAGCTAGCAGACGGGCAAGCGAAACGCATCGATGAAGTAGTCATCGGTGACCGCGTACTCGCGACTGACCCCGTGAGCGGCGCGACGGCCGCTGAAACCGTCACGAACCTCATCGTCACCACAACAGACAGGGAATTCACAGACCTCGTCGTCCACACCCCCCAGGGCGACAAGACCATCACCTCGACCCAGCACCACCCTTACTGGGATGCGACACGTCACCAATGGGTCAATGCTTCCGAACTGCGTAAGGGTGACACACTTCGTCAACCCGATGGAGCCGTTCTCCGCATTGTAAAGGTGCGGAATTACCTGCAAGCGGTGACGACGTACGACCTGACCGTCGACAGGCTGCACACCTACTATGTACTCGCCGGTCGCGCTGCAGTGCTCGTCCACAACGATCAGTGTGGACCAGTTGCGTACGGCAGTACGGAACTGAGCCGAGCGACCATGTTCCAGCGCCTGCTGGACAAGAACAAGGGAAACAACTACGGAGCTGCCCGACTGGAAGACGGGACGATTCTCATAGGGCGCTCCAGCGCAGGTATCCACGCGGAAGAAGATCTCGTCCGGCAAGCCGGTGACCGCAAGATCGTTGAGCTATACTCCGAGCGCGAGCCGTGCGAAGCCAAATGCCAAGCACTCACGGCGGGCATGAAGACGAGTTGGTCATGGCAATGGAACGGCGTTGACAGAACAGTCGTGAATTCCCAGATCAAGGCCGCGATCAACGACCTCTTCAAGTAACGGGACCAGAAGGGGCGTCACGCTTTTATAGTGAGGCACCCCTCAGTAAATGAGAATCAGGGGTGTCAAATGCCGGAAGCAAGCAGCGAGAACTGGCCCACCTTCGAAATGGTTCAACTGCACGGGCCACATGCCGAGGATCCAAACTGGGATGGACCCGATCTCATGTTGGAGGTTCCGCGAGGAATGCTCGGAGCCGCATACCAGGCCGCAAGTTCTCTGACCCAGATCACGCAAGCAGGAAACAGGCGTCTCGTGAAATTCGGGTCGACTGGACTGTTTGGTAGCATCCTTCTGGACGCTGAATCAGGCATCGTAGTGAAACTCGAAAAAGATGCTGGCGATGTGGGTTTCGTCAACTCATCCCTTTCTGCCTTTGCTGAAGCGGTGGAGATGGTAATCGAGAAGTTCCCCTTCTATGGCTCAGACTGCAATGATGATGATTGGGCGACTGCGGCCAGGGGCATGGAGAATTCCCTTCGCTCAATCGATCCGATTTCAGTTTCGCAGGATTCCTTCTGGGGGACGTTCATCAGTGATGTTGAAATTGGTGACTACTCTACGGAAGACGTCCTCGGGTAGTAATGTGCGAGGGCCTCTTGAGGCGATAGTTTGAGACCCATGGCTGACGGTGACGCCAAATTCTTCCCCTGTGATGGTCCCAGCCGTGGGTTCTCTGTCTCCCTCGACGCCAGCGCCTTGCAGCCTATTCGTGGAGAAGTTGGCGAGCGCGGCGTATCCGTATTCCTCCGGAAGCAGATGCCATCGTCGGCTCAACCGCGGTGGCGACCGGCAGGCGAATGCTGCTCTGTACCGGATTGTGCTGACCCGGCTGCGCTGGGGACCCGCGCACCCAGGCGTACTACGAGCGGCGTGTGGCGGAAGGCAAGACCCGGCGCGAGGTCATTCGCTGCTTGAAGCGGTATGTGGCCCGGGAGATCTTCCGCCTCGTCGTCCGGCCTGTACCCGTACGACCCCAGGTATAGAGACTCCGCAGAGCGCCGCGCGGCGTGGTCATGCTGCCAGCCCAGTGGTTTCTTCGAGTTCGAGGATGTCGAGCAGGGATTCTCCCCAGGTGGCCCAGCGTACGAGCACCCACCAGCTGAGCAGGATGATGTCCTGTTGCCGCGCGAACTTCGCGGCGGGTTTGCTGAAGGTGCTGTTGGTGATCAGGATCGCGATGTCAGCGTGATGTGCGGGGCCGGCGATGCCGTTCAGTTCGCGGACTGCCGCGATTCCCACGGGCGTCTCTTTCGTGGTGTGCTTGCATTGGACGGCCAGCTTGTCCCCGCCGGGTGTTGTGGCGATGACGTCGACGCCCCCGTCGTGAGGCCCGCCGTGCCGCTGTTTGACGTCCAGTCCGTCGCGGGCGACCAGGTCGGAGATGAGCCGCTCAAACTGGTGGGGGGACATCGCACGGATCTGGCTCAGGCTCGTGCTCGCCGGTGAGGCCAAGAAGACCTGGGCCTGCTGCTCCTCGAAGGCCAGGGCGTGCAGCCGATCACGATCCTCCGCGAGGAGTACCCCGACTCGGGCGGCGGACTCGGCTTGGTGGCGGAGCAACTCCGCGACCGCGTCGAGCTCCGGCGTGCTGTGTGGGTGCCGGTGGTACCGCTCCACCTGCTTCGCCACGTGCACCGACCGCAGTTTCTGTTGGAGGTGCTCGGCTTCAGTTGCGTCCTCTCGTGCCCAGGCCAGTTCCTGGACCAGGAGTTGCCGTAGGCGCAGGGCGGCACGAGCACAGCGAGCGGTGGTGCGGGTGCACTCGGGATCATTGACATACGGGTCATGCTCCGCGCGGCGGTGGGCGTGGCGGTGTTCGCGTTCGAGGCTGTTGCAGTGCGCCCGGAGGACGAGCAGGGCCTGTTCGAGCAGGTGGTCTTCGTTGTTCCAGCGGACGGCGGCGTGCAGGTGCTCGTCGTCGGCGACAGAGATCCGGCGCTCCAGCATCTCGTTGAGAAGCTCGTCCTTGTAGACGGGTGCTGCGGCGCGGAGGGCATCGGTGTGAGTCACTGGACGGTCTCCGCATTTGTGTGTGTCTCGCAGGACCCGAGGACCGCGTGGAGGGGAGAGCACCACGTTGCCCAGCGCTCCAGGCCCTCGCGGCCGATGAACTGGATGTCGTGGGTCTGCGCGTAGCGCTGTGCGGTCGGAGAGAAGCGGCCGTTGGTGACCACGACGATGGCGGCTCTGGGGAAGTGGCGGCGTGCGAGATCGGACAGGTGGTGGACCTCGGGGAGTCCGAGGGCGGGCAGGGGAGGTGGTCTGTAGTCGGCGTGGCCGGCGACGGGAAGGTGCTTGGGGAGGAAGACCACGGGCCGGCCATCGGGCAGGGAAGCGGTGACGGGCTGGTCCCGGCAGTCGTAGCCGGGCACGGGATGCGGTACGCCTTCGGAGAGATCGGCGATCAGGTCGAAGAAGTCGTCCTTGAGGTGGAGGTCGATCGCCTCCAGCGCGACCGCTGCGTGTGTGTCGGCGGCCCGTTCGCGGAGCTCCTCGTCCAGGGCCAGTTCGTGCAGGATCTCTCTGTTCTGGGAGTGCAGGGCGTGGACTCTTGTGCGGGCTGCGCCGAGCTGGTGCTGGAACGTGATGAGCACCTCTAGCAGGGACGGGTCCGGGTCCTGCGCTTCGTGGTGGCCGCGCGCGATCTGGGACCGTACGCCGTCGGCCTCCTCCACAGCCACAGTGGCCTCCGCCACCTCCAACTTGAGGGCGTGTGCGAGCGTGCGGGCCGCGTCGCTAGAGACTTCCTGGATATGCCGTGAAGCGGGATGAAGCGCCGAGCCGGATGGTGCGTGATCTTGCTGCTCGGCGTCGTGCCTCGCGGTGGCGATGTCGTCCAGATGTGCCGTCAGCCGGTGGTAGATCTCTGCGGCCATGTCCCACTTGCAGGCGCGGATGAAGGCTGCGTGCAGCTCGGTCGCGCTCGCCGTTGCTACGGCGCGGGGCAGCACGACATCGCGTTCGGCGTTGCTGAGCAGGAGCTGGATGGCATGCTTCGGTAAGTCGGTGGTCACGGCGGGACTCTACTGAGCGGCACTGACAACGCCGCAGTTTTCCAGAGGACGGTGTGCCAGCCCCGGAAGACGCCGACGGTCGTCTTCTCACCCCTGCAGAATCGGCCTTCGACCAGGGTGAGGTGCTGGTCGTCATGAGGCAAGGGCACGTTCATCGAGCGTCGGGGAGTAGTTCCTGGTGCCGTGCGAGGGCTGTCGTGCGGAGGAGGGCGCGGAACTCCTCGGTCACTGTGCCCCGGGTCTTGAGGGCGTGGCAGTTGGGACACAAGGCGATCATGGCTCTGGGCAGGTCCTCGCCGCCTTTGGCGTGATCGTCTATGTGGTCCACTTCCAGCAGGTAGGAGCCATTGCGGCTGCGCGCTGAGGTATAGCGGGGGTCCGGACAGCGAGGATTCTCGCAGGCCCCCTGGCTGCGCTCCAGCACCGCGTTGCGGGATGCGGTGATGCGGCTCAACCGCTGACCAGCCTGAGGCCGGGGACGATGGCTCTTGCCGTCCAGTACGGCGCGCTCGGCCCGGTCGTTCAATTCCGCATAGCGCAGGGCGGGATCTGCCATGCGGTGCAGCAGGGCGGCGGTCATCTGGCAGCGGTCGAGTGTGTTGGCGGCCGGTTCCTCGGGTGGCAGGGCGAAGTGGCCTTCGGCCGAGTCCCAGTCGTTGTCGAACTCGCCGTGACGCAGACGTGCGCACTCCCAGCGGCTTTGGCTCAACGTCGTGAGAGAGGCGGCTGTGTGCGCCCACACGGTGCCGTTGGGGAGGTTGTCTCCTGCCCAGGCGTATTCCAGGGCTGTGTAGATGGCCGCGTATTGGATGTTGCGTCCGTAGGTGACGACGCGCTTGCCCCGGAGCTTGCGCAGCAGGACGTCGGCCACCTGGCGGAAGCAGGGGGCGCCTTTGAGTGTCCCGAGCTCGGCATGGGCACGCTGGATCTGCCGCAGGTACCTCTCGTCCCACTCAGGGTTGATGAGTTGATGCCACCTCTTGCGACCGCTCACCGAGGTGAGTGCTACCTCATAGGGCACGGCCCGTTCACGAGGCGTAGTGGAAGGCGTAGGCGACCCTATGGTGCTGACGGCCAAGATGACCGTGTCCGGATCATCACGGACGTCCTGTGTCCAACCGATCGCCGCACGGCGAACGGCTTCAGCTTCGTCTGCACCAGGCCGCGACGAGAAGGCGACAGCTTGATTCGCACGGTAGACGGGCGACGGTGGAAACACGACCTCGTCCCACCCCGGGATCTTGTGCCCGGGACTCGCCGTCACCCCGGGTACGGCCACCAGCTGCGGAGGACCGAGCACATAGGCGTCCGGACGGAACAGGTTCGACGCGCGCAGTCCTTCTTCCTTGAGTTGATGGGCGGACTTCAGCCCTGCCGGCAGCTGTGGATAGCGCTGAAGCAACCCCCTGAGGTCGGTGGCCTGCGCGTCCGGATTCTCGACGTAGACCGGCGCGCCGAAGCCAGCGGGTATCGCACCGCACACCACATGCTGCTCTTGCACTGGGCTGAATGGGATGCTGTCGAACTCTGCGGACGTGTATGTCGGTTGGCTCCATAGTGAGGGGCAAGGGCTCGTGACGAACGTATCTCACTGGCGGCGGGGCCACGTGCCGAGCCCTGATGCAATCCGTTCGATCGAGACGGGTTCTGGGACTGTCCACGGCCGAGTCCTCCTCGCCGTCACCGGACCACGCCCAGCGCGCCCTCTCAGTCGGCGAGGCGTTCGGAGCGGAACCTTGCCCGGGGCCTTCACAGTCGTAGGCATCACCGGCGTGCTCAGCCCGGATGCGCGCCACCGCACTGTGCACAGCGGTGCACTTTGTAACGGGATGTGGACCGGGTGCAGGCAGGGCATACACGTATGCCACCGCGAACCTGTCTGCGCCGCTCACGGACGGAGGATGATCGTGCTACGACCAACAGGCCCGGAGAACACTGAAAGCCTCTCCGCGCTTCTGCGGAAACGGCCCCCGACCTGGTACAAACCCTGTCGGGACGACAGGATTTGAACCTGCGACCCCTTGACCCCCAGTCAAGTGCGCTACCAAGCTGCGCCACGTCCCGATGCCCGTCTGACCTGGAGCTTCCACGGGTCATACGCGCATGAGAACCATATCAGGGGGCCCGTGCCTCAGCCGGCGGACAGGTGTGGCTGACGTCGCCACGGCGTCCTCACGGAGTGCCAGCAGCTCGCGGGCACGGACCGGTCTCATACCCGCCGGGGAGCCGCTGACGCATACGGGTGCCTTGAAGGCTATGCCTCGAAGTCGGGTGGTCGGGGCCCGGGGAGGTTGAAGTCGGACAGGAGTTGGAGTGCCAGTTCGAAGGGCTGGTTGCGGGGGCCGTGGGGTACGGAGGCAGCGGTTTCGAAGCTGCGCTGAGCGGCGAGAGCTCTGGGGCCGACCAGGCCGGTGAGCCGATGGTGCCGCCACAGAGAGGCGCGGCGGCTGGCGTCCACCACGATGAGGTCGGGACGACGCCAGATGACCAGTGCCCAGGCACCGCTGCCGGAGTCCGAGCTGGCCCAAGCGCCGACCAGGGGCGCGTCTTCCGCTGCGCCGACGGCTTCGAGAGCTGCCAGCGCGGGGTTGCTGAACCGGCCTGTGACGTGGAGCAGTTGCGGTCCTTGGCGGCGGACGTTGCGGCCCCTTTCCGTGAGGGTTCGTTCGGCGTCGTCGAGGGGTCGGCCTGGACCACGTCGGACGCTATGTCGAGTACCGCTGCCTGATCGACGGCCGGGCCGAAGGCTGTGTCGAGCAGTGCTGTGTATTCCGTGACGTACGCGGGCTCCACGGCGGGGAGCAGATGGCTGACCGCTTGGCAGGCTTCGTTGAAGGCGACGGTCTCCGGGGTGATTTCGTGCCGTGGGGCGTGGCTGCGGAGCACGGCGAGGGCAACGGCGGCAAGGCTGCCGATCTGGGGCTCGATCTGTTCGGGGAGGTCTTGTCGGTCCAGTGCGCGGATGGCGCGGGAGAGCAGCGGCACCCAGTCGGTGCGCGTTGGAGGCCAGACGCCTGCCGCGATGGTCCACAGCGTCAGCCGGACGACGAGCATGCGTTCCGGAGGGCCCAGATGGGGAGCAAGGGCAACGAGGCGTTCCACCCAGCGCTCGTAACGACGGCGGACTTCCTGGCCGGCGCGCCGGAGATCGGGCAGCGTGGCGACGTCCGTGCCGGTATCAGCCGCTGCAGGAGCGTCCGCTGCCGCCACGGTCTCGGCGTCGTCGTCATCGAGGGCGGCTACGACGTCGTCGGTGAACCGTTCGTCCCAGGAGACCGGCGGCAGCTCCTGAAAGGGCGTGCTGGCACCATCGGGCAGGGGAAGCCCCAGGGCAAAGCGCGTGAGCGGGTGCCCGACGCGCCCGGCGCATTCGTCCAGATAGCGCTCCCAGCCGCCCTCGTCGCCGTCCCGCGAGGTCGTCGTCACGGTACTGCTGGTGCTGCTGTTTGCGGATGCGCCCGCTGGAGTGGGGGTCAATCCCGTACGGAGGGTTTCCAGGTCGCCGAGGAACCGTTCGGCGAGCCGGGGGTCAGTAAACAGGTCAGGTGGCTTGGTTGTGGGGGCCTGGGACTGGGCCGGTGTCATGCGGCGCAGTACGCGGTCAGGATCGACGACGAACACGATGTTGCCGAAGCGCGGTACACCGTCGTTGTCGACGACGACCAGGCGCACGCGGCTGCCCGCATCCGCCGGCGCCGTCACCGTCAGCGTGGTCTGGCCGGGCGGGACGTCGGCGACGCGCTCCCAAGACTCCGGCGGCGCGGCCGCTTGAGACAACTCCAGGTACGCAGCGCCAGCGAGAGGGCGGGCCACGCTGATCTCCAGACCGTCCGGGACGCGCAGAGCGCCGAGCAGCAGCGGCCCACGGCCGACGACGGGCCGGGGGAGAGGGGTAGCTGCGCTCAGCCGGGCGGCCAGCTCGTCGGTACCGGTGGGCAGGAGGGTGGCGGGGACGGGGGTGATGATGCCGAGCTCGCAGTTGCCGCCGTCGCCCTGGGAACGCAGCAACGCTGCGGCGGAAAGGTTCGGGCTGCCGGTCAGCGCCCACCGCTGCCCGCGGGAGGCCCACTCGATGAGTTTCCCGTGGCGGTAGCGCTGGCCGTGGTCGCTGATGACGCGTCCGCCGTACTCCTGCACCAGGGCGGCGACCGACGGCCCGTCGAGGTCGGTGAGCCCGGGCTGGTAGGCGAGGGTGAACCGGCGCGGACGGAACCGTTCGAGCAGCTGCCGCAGGGCCTGGGAGCGCTGGTCGTAGAACGGTGCGAAGACGGCCAGCTCGTCGACCGGCCCGTGGGGCAGCCGATCGATGATGGGCGCGCGCAGGCTGCTGACGACACGGACCTGCGGTGCCGTAGCGGTCTTGCCGTGGTGGAGCCGGTCCAGCAGCGCCGCGACCCGCCCCAGCGCCTGGGGCACACCGGGGGAGAACTCCACCTTGTCCGGCAAGCCGCGCAGCCAGGCCGACAAGTCCGGGATCGCCGCGGGACTCTGGTCGCCGGCCACCCGCAGCACCGTCCACAGTTCGGCGTTGGCCTGCCACCCGGCCAGTGTGGTGTTGCCGGAGCCGAGCGCAACGGTGGCGTGCTCCGGTCCGGCCAGCACCATCAGCTTGGGGTGGAAGGCGGCACCGTGTGCGTAGGCCAGCCCGGCGAGGTAGCTGCGGCCTGCCCGCCGGACGGACCGGGGGTCGTTGCGGGCCATGGCGACATCGCCTGCGACCGTGACGCGTGCGCCGGTGGCCTGGGTCACGCCGAGGGCGATCTGCTCGAAGAAGCCGAGATCGGCGGTGAAGCTGAAGAAGAGGGCTTCCTCCAGGCCCTGTCCGCCTGTGCGCACCTCGTCGAGGATGAGGGTCAGCGGCGAGGCGAACGCGGTCGGTGGCTCCACCGCTCCCGGCGCCGGCGGGGTGTCAGTCAACGAGGGCCTTCCCGCTCCTGGTCACCGACCAGTGCTCGTCGTAGTGCAGTACGCCGCAGGTGGCCAGGACACTCCCGAGCTGATCCAGGCGCAGCCCGACATCCCCGCGCCCCTCCCGGCTGGTCCGGTACAGCAGTCCGCCGCGCTCATGCAGCCGGGTCGGCAGCCACAGGTTGCCGTCGGCGCGACGTTGGGCCTTGGCCAGCGCGATCCGCTGCGACCGCGCCACCAAGTCGTGGGTGAGCTGGCGGGCGACATCGCGCAGTTTCATGAGGAGGGCCTCGTCCAGACGTCGCTTCACCCACTCCGGGCCGAGCTCGATGCCACGCTGGCCGAGGAAGGCGTCCCTCACCCGGCCGGTGAGTTCGTCCACCCGGCGCGCGCTGGTGGCCAGCACTCGCAGCTCGGCGAGGGGCAGGGCATCGCCTGCCGACCGCAGGGTGTGCTCGGCAGGCAGCGGCGCACCGTTCGTGCTCTGTGTCGCGGGAAGGGAGGACAAGAACGCGGCCACCGTGATGTCGGGGAGCTCTTCGGCGAAGCGGTCGGCCAGCTCCTCGATCGGCAGAAGCTCGTCGACCTGCTCCACCAGCCAGGACCACAGGCGCCGCCACGCGCCGACGGCGTAGTTCCGCAATACCACTCCGCGCCAGGCAGCCGCGGCGTCGATGCCACAGGTCGCGGGATCGGTACTGAGGAAGGGCCCGAAGGCGAGGACCTGACCGACGTCCTGGGTGAATCGGGCGACGGGGTGGGTGGCGACCACGCGAGCCAGCAGTTGGATCGTCTGTCGCCGTGCAGCTGCTCGAGCGCCCGCTTCTGCTGAGGCATCGGGCTCGCACAACAGGCGGGCCAGCCAGGCCCCGTCGGGCCGGTCGCCGCCGGCACACACGCACAGACGATCGCCCAGCGAGGCGAGCTCGCCGACGTACAGCGTGTCCTGGCGGGCGAGTTCGAGCACCTCGCCCAGGCCGTCAAGCACTGCCGTCGCGTCGAGCCGCGGCCCGGGTACCGGCATGCGGCCGGTGCCCAGGATGCCGAGCTCGACCTCGGACCCGACGTACGGCGCCCAGAACCCCCACGTGCTGCTTGCGTACCCGCCCTTGCCGGGAGCCTCGGCCTCGGCCATGGTGACCGTCCCCGCCTGCAGGCGCCGGGCCAGGGCATCGGTCCCATGGGCACGCGGGAGCCACGCAAGGGCCTGGGGATGATGCGCGAACGACACGGCCGCCAGCGCCACTTCCGCGCGACGCAGCAGCGTCTGGGCAGCCGGGACAGCCAGCCCCGTCTCTGCGGCGTGCGCCGCGACCAGCCCGTGCAGGGCGTAGTAGCGGGCATGCGGAGTCACTGTTGTCACTCCCGGCACGAGACGCTCGACCATTCCCCCCACATGCCGCTCCACCGAGAGCGGGAAACGCCCTGCGGCGACGTCCAACCCTGCACGGCTCCACCCGGGGCCCTCCACGGCTGCACCTTCGCCGAGTACTGCGACCGGCTCAGTCATCGGATCCGCAGGAGCCGGTCGCAACCAGCCGTCGGCCCTTGAGGGCAGCGGGCACCGCGTGAGGAAGCTGACGCAACGCGCGCGGATCCCCGGGCTGCCTCTACACAGCGCTCACTCACGTCTGCCGCACTGGTACTGCGCCTGTCCATCCGCCGCTGCTCCATCGCCTGTGCCACCCAAACAGGCGGCCCCGTCCCTATTCTGACGCACCTTCTGTTGCTGCAGGGGCACACCCGATCGCCACCGTCCCGAATGTCCCGCCCAGACCGCATCAACCACCCGCGCACAAGGAGGGCACAGACAGACCCTGAAGGTGGGCCCGCCGCGAGGAGGCTGTGGCCGATCAGGACCCCGCTCCCCGGAAGGCCATCGAAGAATCAGGAGGGGTGCGCGCCGGTCGGTGTCCACACGCCCTTCGTGCTGGTCAATGCTGACGGCCCGCACTCAGCGGTCTGCCTCTTCCGCCTCGGAAGAAACCTCTTCGGGCCAGGATCCGGCGAACGGTGGCACAGTCAGGCAGGGGGGAGCCTTCGGCCCGGAGTGCTTGTTCGGCGGTGGCGGCGATGCGCTTGACGTATTCGCGTAGTTGGCGGAGTTCCGTGGCCTGCTGCTGGCTTCGCAGAGCCTGGGTGAGGGCGACGGTGACGGTCTCCTGATGGCTGATGGTTCCAAGTGCGTGTGCCGCAAGGTCGAGCAAGGCAATGTCCAGTTCGACGGAGCATGTCGCCTCCGTGACGGCTGCTGGCGGGGGCTTGGGACGTGGGTGTGGTGTGCGGCGGGGTGGCGGCGCTTCCCTGGGCGTCGGTGGGGTAGTGGCAGTTGGCGGGGCTCCGGTGTGACGGCATCTGCGTCGCCGAGCACGGTGACCACCGGCCTTCAGTAGCCGACCCTCTGACCGCTCTGTGCCGTGAAGGTCACGAGCTCCGGAGTGAAGTCGCAGACGGCGGGACCTCCGGCAGCGTCCAGTTGTCCGACCAGTTGAGGAAGACGCTGAGCGCCTACCACGAGCCCGTACGGAACCGGAAGTTGCCGAGTGAGGGCTCGGCCATAAGCCGGAACGTCAACGCGATGACGGGCTGGGGCCCCTGCCCCTGCCTGGCCAGCGCTTTGCGGTCTTCGAACTACGAAGGGCAGCCACAGGGTTGCCCTCTCACCTTGTCCGGCCCCACGAACACCGCCCCGTCACGCTCGTGGATCTTTCCCCGGCTGCTCCAAAGAACCATACGAGCGGTGACCGCATCCGACCCGGCCACCACGGTGCGTATGGTCTCGCGGGCCGTCAGCACCTCATAGGCGTCTTCCCCACCTTCCTCATTGGGAGAAGGCTGGCCACCGTGGAGGTCGGCGAGGCGGGCCGCCACCTCCGCATCGTCGGTTGTTACCCGCCACGTATCCAGCACCTGGGGCCGCTTCCCTGCAGCCAGGCGTCCTTGGTGGAATTCTCCGGCGTAGTCGGATGCGCTGTGTGCCATGCGGATTCCTTTGACGGAGCGGGCGATGCTCCCGGCCTATGGCGCCGTGTCCGGCGCCCTTCCGTGCTCCAGATACACGGTAGTGCCGTCGGCGCGGGCCTGGAGGCCGGCAGCGATTCTCCGGACAAGGCGGGGGATGGTGAGCTCCGGCAGCTGTTCAGCGTGGTGGAAGCCGAAACTGCGGAGCTCGTCGGCTTGCAGCGCGATCTGCTGCCGGTGGTCCGCGCTGAGACGGCCGCCGTCGAAGAGGTAGAGGACCTTGTCGCCCTCGCCCGGATTCGGCGCCCAGTCCACGACGAGCAGGCGGCCGATGAAGGCCCTGATGCCCAGCTCCTCGTGGACTTCCCGTACGCAGGCGTGCCGCGGAGATTCCCCCTGCTCGACGTAGCCACCGGGGATGTCGCGGTAGTCCTTGTACGACGGCTCGACGAGCAGGACCCGGTCGGCGTCGTCGAAGAAGAGCGCGCCGGCTGCCATGCGCGGGCGGGCCATCTTCGCTTCATGCTCGTTCTCGCTCACGGGACGGACCCTAACCGCCGACGCCGCCGAACCTGCGGGCCAGCAGTCTCGGGGAAGTCGGCTGCCGTACCGCGCCTCGATAGGGGCTGTGTGACACGTGATGGTCACCGAGGCTCCCGCCGGGCAGGTGCCGGCGGGGGCTCTACGCGCGACGGTTGGCAGCTGCCGCAGTCCGGAACGGTCCCCTGGAACTGTGCAGGGGCGTCACGGCTACTGCGGGGCGGAGACGCTTTGAGGCGGGACCAGCGGTAAATAGTGCGGCTGTGGCGCCGAATTTCGGCCAAGTTGCGGTGAACGTCTGCGGACGTAGCCGGACGTCCACGGACTGACGCGAACACAGTGAGAACTGCTGAGACTGAATGGGACTGGCTAGTATTGCAGCCGCAGTTGACGTGACTGCCCGCGAGCCGCTCGTTGCGCCAGTCATGGGTGGGGATGTCACGGTTGACGAGGTGCACGGCTGG